>CAUSCX010000023.1:0-22473 GCA_963530385.1 uncultured Streptococcus sp.
AACGGCAAATCCGTTGCTTTTTTTGATAGAATCGAGACACTATTGTCCCAAACTCGTTATAGATGGAACTGACGTAGTCAGCTCAAAACACTGTTTTGAGGTTGTGGATAGAACTGACGAAGTCAGCTCAAAGCACTGCTTTGAGGTTGTGGATAGAACTGACGAAGTCAGTAACATACACACGGTAAGGCGACTTTGACGCGATTTGAAGAGATTTTCGAAGAGTATAACATTGCCAAACTTCTAAAAAAAAGGTACAATGTAACAAAATCGAGAGAGGTCTGGGATGAAGCAAGAAAGCAAGTATGAACAAGTCGTTCACTATCTAAAAAATGAAATAGAATCAGGTAGATTTCCAACTGGAAGTCGCCTACCATCTATCCGAAAACTCAGTCAAGATTTTCACTGTAGCAAAGACACCATACAGCGCGCACTCTTAGAACTCCGATACGAGAAATATATCTACTCAAAACCTCAAAGTGGTTATTATGTATTGGAGCAACAAACCAGTCATGAAGACTTAATTATCTCAGTTAACGATGAACACGCAGCAGCCTATGATGATTTTCGTCTGTGCGTCAATGAGAGCTTGATTGGGCGAGAAAATTATCTCTACAACTACTATGAACACCAAGAGGGTTTAGAAGAATTACGTCAGTCCGTTCAGACATTACTCTTTGATCAAGCGATTTATAGTAAGGCAGACCAGTTGGTCATGACGTCTGGAACCCAACAAGCACTCTTTATTCTTTCCCAGATTGATTTTCCAAGTCTAGCTCAGGAAATACTGGTTGAACAACCGACCTATCATCGGATGAACCAGCTGCTACTAGCTCAAAATATTCCCTATCAAACCATTGACCGTCGAGTAGACGGCATTGACCTAAACGAACTTGAGGAACACTTTAAAAGCGGAAAGATTAAGTTTTTCTATACTATTCCCCGTTTCCACTATCCTCTGGGGCATTCTTATTCTGAAGAGGAAAAACTTGCCATCCTTGACTTGGCTGCAAAATATCAGATTTATATCGTTGAGGATGACTATCTGGGGGACTTGGATCCTAAAATGGGACAAACCTTTCATTATTTAGACCAACATGATTTGGTCATCTATATCAAGTCCTTTTCTACCAGTCTTTTTCCTGCCCTTCGAATCACTGCCCTTCTTCTTCCAAACGCTATCAAGGAAGCTTTTGTCACCTATAAAAACATCCTCGACTACGATAACAACCTTATCATGCAAAAGGCTCTATCACTCTACATCGATAGTCAGCTTTTTGAAAAAAATAGATTAGCAAGATTGGCACTGCAGGAGAAGAGTCAGGAGCACATCCAACAGCTCTTACAAAGGTATCCCATTTCCCTACCGAACTATCCACTTCATGATGGGCTTTTGCTTGATCTCAGGAACTATCCTAGCATCGCTAGTCTTAAACACAGTCCTCTAGAACTTGACTTCTTCGAATCTTCCTATCTAACGAACTGCCCTTATCACTTTGCAAAAATTTCCTTAGAAAATATTGAAGAAACATTAAGCTATTTAAAAACAGAGCTGGACTGAAATCCAACTCTGTTATTTTTTATTGCTCTACTTCTGTTAGCTTAGCAGCTTTTTCAAGATAAGTTTGGTAAGTTCCGTCATCTTTCAGTTTTTGGATGACCTTATCAACCACTTCCTTCAAATCTGAGCTTCCTTTTTTGATAGCTACAGCATTTGCTTCGCCTTCTTTCATGGTCAAGCTTACTGTAGCCACTGCCAAATCTGAGTTCTTAGCAGCATAGCTTAGTGCTACTGGCTCATCCATATGAACGGCATCAACTTTACCAGATTGGAGCTCGTTGACTGCTTCTCCCATGTTTGTCAAAGAAGTCAACTGTGCCTTTGGAAGTTGCTCTTTAACCATAGATTCAGGAACAGTTCCTTTCTGAGCTGCAATATTAGCACTTGCTAGAGAATCCAAATCCTTGTATTTTTCAAGATCTGATTTTCTGATAAGGAAGCTAATTTTATTTTCATAGTAAGGAATTGAGAAATCAAAAACTTCTTTTCTTTCGTCAGTTGCACTAATTCCTGCAATTGCCAAATCTGCTTTACCTGTTTGAAGGCTTGTCAAGACATTATCAAAACTCATACTAGAAACTTCAAGTTTCACTCCGAGTTCATCAGCAATTGCTTGAGCCATATCAATATCTGCACCTACAACCTGGTTCTTACCATCCACTAAAGATTGAAATTCAAATGGTGCATAATCTGGACTAGTTGCGACCACTAATTTTCCTTTTTGCTTGATGGCCTCCACTGCAGACTGCGAGCTTGAGCTAGACGATTGGCAAGCAACTAAAAAGAAACTGGCAAGAAAACTACATAAGACAAATATCCATTTTTTAAATTTCATAAATAAACAACCTCTCTGTTAATTTTGTATAATTATAACTCTATCTACTTCGTTTGTCAAGCATATTCTAAATTTTTATGAAAAATTTTCAATTTTTGTTTCAAAAAAAGGAGCTTTTACTTACTAACAAGCTCCTTTTTTTGCATAATTAATCAATCTTACAATTCAACAATCTTACCTGTTTCAAAGTAAACAACCCATTCACAGATATTTTTAGCATAGTCTCCGATACGCTCCAAGTAAGAAATGACTTGGAAGTAATCACGACCTGTGACGATAGCTTCTGGGTTCTTTCTAATTTCTTCAGTTGCAAGATCACGAATATTATCAAAGTAATGGTTGATATTTTCATCCATGGTTGCAACTTCATAGGCTTGATCCACAGAACCATTCAAATAAAGTTCTAAAGCGGCTTCAACAAAGTTTTTTACTTCACGACCCATCTTTTTGATTTCTTCTTCGACTGCTGGGATGCGTTCTTCACCCTTCATACGAATGGTTGCCTCAGCAATGGATACAGCATGGTCTCCCATACGTTCTAAGTCCGAAACAGCCTTTAGAACTGTTAGAACTGTACGCAAGTCTTGTGAAACTGGCTGTTGAAGGGCAATGATTTCAAATGATTTTTTTTCAAGTTTCAATTCATATTCATTCACTTCTGAATCTTGCTCGATGACTTCTTTAGCTAAGTCACGGTCATGGGTGACAAAGGCACGAACTGTACGATTGATTTGGGAAAGAACCTCTTGTCCCATGGCGTAGAATTGGTTGTGCAATTTCTCTAAATCTTCTTCAAATTGAGATCGTAACATCTTTTTCTCCTTATCCAAATTTACCTGAAATGTAATCTTCTGTTTCCTTATGTTGTGGATAGAGGAACATTTCCTTGGTATCGTTAAATTCAATCAAATCCCCGTTTAGGAAGAATCCTGTCTTGTCAGAGATACGTGAAGCCTGTTGCATGGAACGCGTTACCAAGAGCATAGTATATTTATCCTTTAGACCATACAAGGTTTCCTCTATCTTACCAGCCGAGATAGGATCCAAAGCTGAAGTTGGTTCGTCCAAGAGGATGATTTTAGGGCTAGTCGCCAATACACGTGCCACACAAACACGTTGTTGTTGCCCACCTGAAAGACCAATAGCAGAATCATGTAAACGATCCTTGACTTCATCCCAGATTGAAGCACGTTGTAAAGCCTTTTCCACTGCTTCATCTAAGACCTGCTTGTCCTTTTCTCCATTTATACGGAGGCCATAAACGACATTTTCATAAATAGACATAGGAAAAGGATTGGGTTGTTGGAAGACCATACCAATTTCTTTACGTAATTCAACTGTATCTGTACGAGGGCTATAGATATTGTGACCGTTATAAACAACTGATCCAGTTGTCGTCACTTCAGGATTAAGGTCACCCATTCGATTAATAGCCTTTAGAAGTGTTGATTTCCCAGATCCAGACGGACCGATAAGGGCTGTAATTTCCTTGGGTTGGAACGATAAGGAAACACTATTCAAGGCCTTCTTTTTATTGTAATAGACTGACAGGTCTGAAACCTGTAAAATCGGTTCTGTCATACTATTTCCTCTCTAACCAAAGTGTCCAGTTACATAGTCATTTGTTGACTGTAGCTTCGCATTTTGGAAAATATTTGCCGTTTTATCATACTCAATCAAGTCACCCAGGTAGAAGAATCCTGTGTAATCACTCGCACGCGCAGCTTGTTGCATACTGTGAGTTACGATGATAATGGTGAAGTCCTTCTTCAACTCAAGCATAGTTTCCTCGAGCTGAGCTGTCGCAATCGGATCCAAGGCTGATGCCGGCTCATCCATTAAGAGGATGTCTGGTTTTACAGAAATTGCACGAGCGATACAGAGACGCTGTTGTTGACCTCCTGAAAGAGTTAAGGCTGACTTATGAAGATCGTCTTTTACTTGGTCCCAGAGGGCAGCCTGGCGAAGTGAGGTTTCTACAATTTCATCAAGAACCTTCTTGTCCTTAACTCCTGCACGTTCATGTGCAAAGGTGATGTTGCGGTAGATTGATTTAGCAAATGGATTTGGGCGTTGGAAAACCATTCCGATGTGTTTACGCATTTCATATACATTGATTTCAGGGCGGTTAACGTCAATTCCTTGATAGAGAATTTGTCCTGTAACCTTAGCAATATCAATGGTATCATTCATACGGTTGAGACTGCGTAGGTAGGTTGATTTCCCAGATCCAGACGGACCAATCAAGGCTGTAATTTTATTTTTTTCGAATTGCATATCCACGCCCTTGATGGATTCATTTTTACCGTAGTAAACATGTAAATCCTTCGTAGAGAGGGCCACTTTTTCTTCTGGAAAAGTAATGATATGCCTTTCATCCCAATTATATTTCGACATGGCTTCTCCTTTAGGCAGCGGTTAATTTCTTATGTAGATAGCTTCCGAGTTTTCGTGCTCCAAAGTTAAAGATTAAGATGAAGATTAAGAGCACCGCAGCAGAACCCGCTGAAACAAGTGTCCCATCAGGAATAGTTCCCTCACTGTTGACTTTCCAGATGTGGACAGCCAAGGTTTCTGCTTGACGGAAGATTGAGATTGGACTGGTTACACTAAGGACATTCCAGTTAGACCAGTCAAGGGCTGGTGCTGATTGTCCTGCTGTATAGATAAGGGCGGCAGCTTCACCAAAGATACGACCTGATGCAAGCACGATCCCCGTTACAATACCGGGAAGAGCTTCAGGAATCACGACATGAAGGACTGTTTCCCAACGAGAGATTCCAAGCGCCAAGCCAGCTTCACGTTGCGTATGGTGAACGTGTTTCAAACTATCTTCAACGTTACGAGTCATCTGAGGTAGGTTAAAGACGGTCAAAGCCAAGGCACCAGAAATAATGGAAAATCCATATTCAAACTGAACTACAAAGATGAGGTAACCAAAGAGACCGACTACGACTGATGGCAGTGAAGATAAAATTTCAATACAGGTACGAACGAAATTGGTAACACGACCTTTTTTAGCATATTCAGCCAAGTAAATTCCAGCTCCCATTGATAAAGGCACAGAGATAAATAAGGTAATGACCAAGAGGAAAAAGGAATTATAAAGCTGGATTCCAATACCACCACCTGCTTGGTAAGAAGATGATTTTCCAGTCAAGAAGGACCAAGAAACATGAGGTAAGCCTCGAACCAAGATATAGAGAATCAAGGAAGCAAGGATGGTCACAATGATTCCTGCGATGGTATAGAGGACAGCTGTAGCAAGTTTATCTAATTTCTTAGCGTGCATAGTTTTTCTTTCCTCTTTCTTTCGTAATCAATTTAATCACACTGTTGAAGGCCAAACTCATCAAAAGCAATACTAAGGCTAATGACCAAAGAACATTATTATCAACAGTTCCCATAACAGTATTTCCGATACCCATGGTCAAAACAGAGGTCAAAGTCGCAGCAGGTGTTGTCAATGAAGTTGGGACAACGGCTGAGTTTCCGACCACCATCTGAATAGCTAGTGCTTCACCGAAAGCACGCGCCATACCAAAGACTACTGCCGTAAAAATACCTGAACGTGCCGCCTTCAAGGTTACACGCCAGATAGTCTGCCAACGAGTAGCTCCCATAGCTAAACTAGCTTCACGGTAGTGACGAGGAACTGCACGTAAGCTATCAGTTGTCATAAAGGTTACAGTCGGCAAGATCATAACAAAGAGAACAAAAATCCCTGATAAAATACCAAAACCTGTTCCACCAAAGACACTACGTACAAATGGTACGACGACCTGCAATCCGATAAATCCATAAACTACTGAAGGAATCCCAACTAGGAGTTCAATAGCAGGTTGCAAAATCTTTGCCCCTTTTGGTGATACTTCTGTCATAAAGACTGCAGCCCCAATGGCAAATGGTGTTGCAATAAGAGCTGATAGGATGGTAACAATAAAGGAACCTAAAATCATCGGAAGAGCACCAAATTGTTTCCCTGAAGGGTTCCAAGTCTGTCCAAATAAAAATTCAAAAATGTTAACACCATTGACGAAGAAGGTAGATAACCCTTTTTGAGCCACGAAAATCAAAATCATGGCTACAATGATGACAATCAAAGAAAGGCAGGCAAAGGTTAGCCCTTTTCCTAATTTCTCAAGACGAGAGTTTTTTGAAGGAGAGAGCAATTTTTTAGATAATTCTTCTTGATTCATTATTGGTTCCCTTCTATTGCTGTCACAGTACCTGCAGCATCTTTTTCGACCTTCATTTCCTTAACAGAAATATAGCCCATTCCTTTAACAATTCCATTTTGAACCTCATCTGAAAGGACAAAGTTCAAGAATTGGGCAACCAATTCGTTCGGCTCTCCAAGTGTATACATGTGTTCATAAGACCACAAAGGCCAATTATTTGTGGTTACATTCTCTGAAATGGGTTCATAGCCATTGAGTTTGATAGTCTCAACTGAGTCATCAACATAGGCAAAGGCTAAGTAGGAAATAGCTCCAGGGGTTTGAGAAACAATTGATTTGACCATTCCGTTTGAATCTTGTTCCTGACTTTGCATTGCTGATTGACCATTCATGATCACACTGTCAAAGGTTGCACGTGAACCAGAACTTGCCGCACGGTTGATAATAGAGATGGCTAAATCTTTACCACCGACTTCTTTCCAGTTGGTAATTTCTCCTGTGAAGATTTGTCGGAGCTGATCCGTCGTTAGATTATCAACATCTACTTCTTTATTGATAATAACAGCCAAACCTGCAACAGCTACCTTATGGTCGACCAATGCTGAGGCATCAATACCGTCTTTTTCCTCCGCAAATACATCGGAGTTGCCGACATCTACTGCTCCTGACTGAACCTGCGACAGTCCTGTACCAGAACCACCACCTTGAACATTGACTGTTTTTCCGATGTGAGCTGATGCAAATTCATCTGCAGCCGCCTCGACTAAAGGTTGGAGAGCAGTTGAACCGACAGCCGTCATAGACTCCCCACGATCAATCCAACTTGCACATCCTGCTAGCGAACCAGCAAGTAAAAGAGTTGCAAGAGAGATGGTGAGTTTTTTAAATTTTTTCACTATTTGTCTCCTTGAAAATAATGATGAATATATTGAATTTTTACCCTTATTTTCTATTGTTTTCAGGGAAAATCCATACTTCCACTATAACATAGAATACTGATTTTGACTAGTTTTTCACCTTAAACCTCAAGCCCTTAGGGAAATAATTCTTCAAGGTATTTCCTGTCACTTTTGCAAAACCTAAACCATTTCCAGCAACCAAAACTTGGTACCACCCATTTGGCAAAGTTTCAGATAATTGAACTGTTTCACCAGCTACATATTTGACAAAGTCCTCTTGATGAATTTCAATTCCTTGATTGACTAGACTTGGTTTCAAAGCTAGGCCAAGTGCAAAACTTGGTTCAAAACGTTTTTTCTTAAAGGTTCCAAGATGAAGTCCATTTCGAGCAATTCTTAGTTTTCCTAAATCTGGCAGACCTTCTGGCAATAAATACAGTTGGTCTCCAAAAACCTGTAGGACTCCAACCAGTTTCTCTTTTAAGTGTTTCTTCTCAAAATCCTGCCATAAGGAAATCTGTTCTCGAGAGAGGTTGGATTTAGAAGGCTTGAACTTAGAGACTTTATTTTCCCCTCGAAATTGTAAATGGGCAACAAACTGTCCTTCTCCCTTAAAGTGATGTGGATACATTCTAGCGGCTTCAGGTAAGTCAATCCCAGGGACCATTCCATTGATATGTTGAACTGGGATCAATTCAAAATCATAGCCATCCAGTAACCATTGGACGATTTCTTCATTTTCTTCTGGAGCCCAGGTACAGGTAGAATAGACCAAACGACCACCATCAGCCAACATGGTGACTGCATCCTCTAGAATTTCACGCTGCAAGTCAGCACATTGACTTGGATATTCTACACTCCAATAATCCATAGCATCTGGCTGTTTTCGGAACATTCCTTCTCCAGAACATGGAGCATCTAGAACAATTAGGTCAAAATATCCCTTAAACACTTTAGCCAAACGATCGGCAGATTCATTGGTCACAACTACATTTGACGCTCCAAACCGTTCCATATTTTCAACCAAAATCTTAGCTCGCTTGCTAGAAATTTCATTGGAAACAAGAAGACCTTCTCCTGCAAGATAGGCTGCAAGTTGAGTGGATTTACCACCGGGAGCCGCTGCCAAGTCCAAGACCTTCATACCTGGTTTTGGTTGAGCTACTTGTGCGACCATTTGTGCAGCAGGTTCTTGGGAATAGACCAAACCCGTTACATGCTCAGGTGATTTCCCTGAAACCTTGCCATAATAGCCCCAGGGTGTATTTGGAATAGCATCTGAAAAAGAAACTTGTCTTTCTTTTAAGGGATTGATGCGAAAGGCGGAAACTGCCTCATCATCAAAAGAGGCAAGAAAAGCTCTTGCCTCATCTCCCAATATTGCTTCATATTTTTTTACAAATCCTTCTGGAAATTGCATGTAAGTTCATTTCCTTTCATAGATATAGGATTGGATTTCTGCCAACTTGTCAGTTGGAACCATCATAATTGGTTGTCGTGTCTGAAAATCCACCGGCTCTCCAGTTAAGGTTACAATCTGATAACCTAAACTTTCTCCTATGATACTAGCTGCAGCATAATCCCAAGGTTGGAGATAGGTGATATAGGTCAATAGTTGACCTGAGAGAATTTTTGAAAAGCTGATAGCTGCACTTCCATATATTCGCACACCAAGTGAAGCATTAGCCAATTCTGCTACACCCCAAGCGTTTGTTTCCAACATACCAGCATTACTCGCAATTAGAAAATCACGCAAGGGCTTATCCTTAAAATTAGGCAAAGGTTCTTCATTGAGACAGGCCTGAAAAGCACCTCCTCCATGGTAACAATGACCTTTCATGACATCATAAATGATCCCAAACTGACCCACACCGTTTTCAAAATACGCTACCATAATGGCGAAATCTTCACCTTGGGCGACGAAGTTGTTAGTACCATCAATGGGATCAATGACCCAAACAGATCCATATCCAACTGAAGCACGCAGACAGCCCTCTTCTGCACAAAATTGGTCATCAGGATAATGCGAACGAATCCTATCAACCAACAAATTCTGAACTTCCTTGTCCAAACGAGTCACCAAGTCTGTAGGAGATGATTTTCTCTCAATATACAATTCTTCCTGCATGTGAGCTAGAATATAGTCTCCTGCTTCCTTGACAATCTCTTTGGCAAACACAAATTTATTTTCCAAGCGAAATCTTCCCTTCCCCTTGTTCTTTAGCTAATTTGACAACTCGATAGAAGGAATAACCACTCGCAGATTCAAATTCACGGCCCAAGCGTTTCTCTTCACTCTTGCTTGGAACAACCGCTTTGAATCCCTTGTAGGAATCTAGTAGTTTCTTTGCTTCTACATTAGTCTCATAGGCTGCTTCAACATCATTAAAAAAAGAAAGCACTGAAGCAAGTTCTTCAGTGCTCCACGACAAATCTAGTGGGTAACTATACTGTTTATTCATCTAATTAATACCAGCTCTCAATGTAGCTTCTTTCAGTTCTTGTTTACGGTAACTACGAGGGAGAAAAGCACGAATCTCATCTTCATTAAAACCGATTTGCATCCGCTTTGCATCAATAATAATCGGACGACGCAAAAGACTTGGATACTGCTCAATTAAATGAAGCAACTCCGATACTGAGATACTCTCTACATCAATATTCAATTTTTGAAAAATCTTTGAACGAGTCGAGATGATGTCATCAGTACCATTTTCGGTCAAGGAAAGAATGTGTTGCAGTTCTTTTCTCGTTAAAGGGCTGGTCATAATATTATGCTCTTGGAAGGGCACTTTATGCTTCTCGAGCCAGGCCTTTGCTTTACGACATGATGTACAACTCGGTGATAAAAATAGTGTAATCATGCTTTCCTCTTCTTTACATACTTTTCTATTTCTATTATACAAAAAAATAAAGCGCTTGACTAGTTATTTCCGTAAAAAAACCTACTTTTTCAAGAAAAATAGGTTTTTTAGAATCACATATGAATGTTTTGCTTAAATATAGAAATATTCATATTATAAACGATAGTTTTTCCTACATTTTATTTCGAATCAGTAAGACTTTTCTTCACTTATCTATTTGTTTTTCGACTCTGTAGGTACATACATCCAAAAATCAATTCATACAAGCAGAAAAATAGGAGAAAGGCATGGAGGAAAAAGTTCTCTGGTAGGATGAGAATGACTGGATCTTTAGCGGGATCAAATAGCCAGGTATCATCACCTACAAATAGAATCTGATGAAATAAGGTAAAGAATTGTTCAAAACCAATGAAGACAGCAACTAAACCAAGAACCAATGGTAGAGAAAGTATGATTAAGAGTGCTCTACGATAAAGTGGCAGAAAACCTTTCTGAATAACTTGCTTCCAAAAAAGATAGAAAATCGGTAGAGTTACTACTGCTACTACTTGAGCAAGATGGAAAAGCCCCTTTACAACCACAAAGTGGTGAATACCAGAGGCAGACGAAGGAAAATCCGGCATTTCCAATACTTGACTCAATGGATTGGTCAAATAATCCATCAAAACATTAAAATTATGCTGGATGGTCTGAGGTTGCAGATGAACACGATTTGTCAAGTTTAACCAAGAAATCTCCAGAGGGTAAACCAACCAAGCCAGGTAAATAGTCAATAAAATCGCAAGCGAGAGGAGAAAGAGAATACTTCCTACAAAAGTAAACTTAGTTTTCATCGAAATTCCACTCCGCTAGACTTGAGAGGACATGAGTTGGTGCAATTGGCAAATCCTCTACTTCTTCAGGTTTTGTAAATCCTGTCGTTACCAAAAGACTAGGAATGCCATTATCAATACCAGCTCGAATATCAGTAAGATAATTATCTCCCACCATGACAATTTCTTGGCGTTCAAGTCCTAGGTGTTCAACAGCCTTGTCCATAATAATCGCATTAGGTTTTCCAATATAAACTGGTTTTACACGAGTTGCTGCTTCAAGAAGAGTAATCAGTGAACCGGCACCAGGCAAAAGTCCACGTTCCGTTGGAATATTTAAATCTGGGTTGGTACCGATAAAGTGAGCACCTTTATGGATAGCTAGGGTTGCAGTAGCAAATTTTTCATAGTCTACTTGCCAGTCCAAACCAACAACCACATAGGCTGGATTTTCTTTATCTTCGACATACCCTGCTGCTTGAATGGCCTCCTTTAGGCCTGCTTCTCCGATGACATAGACTGTCTTTTCAAGTCCTAGGTCATTCATGTAATCAATTGTAGCTAAAGTTGCAGTATATATCGTCGATACAGGTGTGTCAATGTTAAACTGATTGGCTAACATCTCTTGAACACTTTCAGGTGTACGAGTGGTGTTGTTTGTTACAAAAAGATAAGGAATCTCTCTTTTTTGTAACTCGTGAACAAAAGCTTCTCCTGCTGGGATTCTATCTTTCCCCTTATAGATTGTTCCGTCTAAATCAATTAAATATCCTTTATAAGTCATAAGATTCTAGTCCTTTTTCATTTCTTGCCATGTTACTATGGCTTGTGCATTTATTTCTCCATCACTTGTGATTTGATGATGACTTTCTAGCCCATCAAGATCATAACTAGAGTTGATCATGCCACCTGGTCTCACTTCTTTTACGTATTTGAGGTTGATTTTTTTAGGAATATGATGCATAAGGAAATCTGCTCCCATGACCTCAAAAATCCAGTCTAGGTATTTGCTGTTATTGACGTGACCATTCATATCTAAGTCATAGAAACGAACGTGATAAGCCTTGCTTATCGCTTCTTCCAGCTCTCTATACTTTGGCCCACGGATCAGTTTCTTAGAAAACTCAGATTGATAAGGTGCGACAATTTCTGGTACTACAGGATGAACCTTTCGACTCTCACGATCCATAAGGACAAAGGTAGCTACCATATGAATGATTTCTTTACCATCTTCATCATAAATAGTAAATCTGCGGTAGCAAAAGAGACGATTATAGGTCAAAGCTTCTGTTTCAATGGTGATTTCTTCTGCAAAGCGAGGCAAACGAACCACATCTATATCATAGTCTGTAATGATCCAGACCAGGTTATAGCGCTCGAACATGTCTTTGTCGCTAATTCCCAGCTCAATTGACTGCATTCCTGATACTTGCAGGGACAACAAAATCACATCTGGTAGCTTGATATGACCATTCATGTCAGCCATATCAAAAGGAATTTTCATCTTCATTTGATAAGTTAAGCCCATAATTTTACTCCAATATAAATCGTTCTGCTACTGTATCTCCTAAAAAAAGACCTCTCTTGGTCATGCGAACACGGTCACCATCAAGCTGCATGAGACCTTGTTGAATCAAGTCTTTGACGATTTCTCCATACAGTTCCTGGAAAGACCGTTCGAATTTTTCTTCAAAGCGTGTCATGGAAACTCCTGATTTCTTACGAAGACCAAGGAACATCTCTTCTTCCATTTGCTCCCTTTGACTCAGGTGTTCTTCTGTCACTCGAGCATTCCCAGCCTCTACTGCCTTTAGATAATGGCGGATAGGCCCATGGTTTTTATAGCGAACACCGTTTACATAGCCAGACGCACCTGCACCTATACCATAATACTCAGCATTATCCCAGTACATAAGATTGTGACGGCTTTCAAAGCCAGGTTTTGAAAAATTTGAAATTTCATAATGCTCAAAACCAGCTCTTTCTAGCTCTGAAATGATATATTCAAACATCTCTGCTTCTAACTCTTCCTTAGGAAGTGGTAATTTACCTCGTCTCATACGATTCATAAAAACCGTATGGTTTTCCAAAATCAAGCTATAAAGACTCATATGAGGAATATCAAGAGCAACTGCCTTAGCGACATTGTCCTTAACCTGGTCCATGGTTTGGCCAGGAAGAGCGTAAATCAAGTCAATGGAAATATTGTCAAAACCAGCAAGTTTGAGACGGTCAATGTTCTCATAGATATCCTTTTCAGTATGATTACGCCCAATCTTTTTTAGCATTTTGTCATCAAAGGTCTGAACTCCTAGTGATACACGATTAACTGCAGAATTTTGCAAGACAGCAATCTTATCAGCATCCAGATCACCAGGATTAGCCTCAATGGTCAACTCTTCCAACATTGATAAGTCCAGATTTTTAGTCAATCCTTCTAACAAAACTTCCAATTGAGAAGCAGACAAGGCTGTCGGTGTCCCACCACCAATATAGAGTGTACGCAATTTTTGAATATCATAAGAATGAAATTCTTGCAGTAGATGCTCTAGATAGCTGTCTACTGGCTGATTTTTAATAAAGACCTTTGAAAAGTCACAATAATAACAAATCTGTGTGCAAAACGGAATATGCACATAGGCTGATGTCGGTTTCTTCTGCATAGTATTTATTATACCACAAAGAGTTCACTCAAGAAAAAATCACCATTCTTGATTTTCTAGAAAACCAAGAAATGGTGATTCTATGTTAATTTTCTTGAAGCTCGATGACAATTTCTTGACCATTTTCTTTTTCTTCCACAACTACTTTTTCTTCCAGTTGTGATTTGAAATGGTTCAAGGTTTCTTTTGAAGCTTCAGTTGCTTGTTGAGCATGGTGTTTTGCTTTATCAAGAACAGTGTCAAGAGTAATTTCTCCAGATTCAATCTGCTCTTTTGTTTTCAGAACAAATTCTTTGGTTTGTTCTTTGACATCCGTTAATTTTTCACAAACCTGCTCTTTAGCATACTCAGGATCTTCTTTTAGATCTTCTAAAAATTCTTGTGCTTGGCTTCTAACTTGTTTTCCTTTGTCACTTGTTAGAAACAAGGCAGCTGCAACACCTGAAACAGTTCCTAAAAGGATAGATGATAGTTTTCCCATTAGTCAACTCCTTTTTTATTTTTTAAAAAATTTACTTGCAACACGAATAGCAGACAAACCTGCACCAGTTTTTATAGTTTTTGCTCCAGCAGATGAGGCCTTTTTACTCAAAACACGTGCTTGTTCATTTAGGTCAGAAACAGAAACAGAAAGGTCTGCAACAGCTGTAAAGAGGGGATCAATTGTAGCAACTTTGACATTGATATCATCAACAAGAACGTTGACCTTTGTAAGCAATTCATTTGTTTGATGAAGAGTTACATCTACATCTGATGTTAAAGTTTTAACAGTTTTTTCAGTTTCATCAATTACACGACCAACTTTTTGAAGGGTAATAATCAGATAAACTAAAAAGACAACCAAGGCAATTGCTACAATAATATAAGCCACTTCTAACATTTTAATTCTCCTTTTTTACATTATAAAATGGTGCTTTTTTCCGATTTTGATAAAAGATGATATAAATACCAAGGCCAATCAATAGGGCAGACAACCACTGGGATACTCGGAGTCCAAAGAACATGAGACTATCCGTACGCATACCTTCAATAACCATACGTCCAAATCCATACCAGATTAGATAAAAGGCAGTGATATGACCACGACGAAGTCCTTTCAATCGGCGTCTAAAAATAACAATTAAAGTAAATCCAATCAAATTCCAGACAGATTCAAATAGGAAAGTTGGTTGTCTATATGAGCCATCAATATACATCTGATCTTTAATAAAATCAGGTAAATAGTCAAGATTTTCAACGACTGCTCCATAAGCTTCTTGGTTAAAGAAGTTTCCCCAACGTCCTAAACTTTGTGCAATCATGACACTCGGAGCTGCAATATCTAAGAAATCCCAAGTATTGATTAATTTGCGATCAGCAAAGATATAGAGAACAATCGCTCCAGTAATTAAACCACCATAAATCGCAAGACCACCATTCCAAATAGCAAAAATCTCTCCCAGATGTTGGCTATAATAATCAAATCTAAAAATAACATAGTAGAGTCTGGCACCAATGATGGATAAAGGAAAGGCAATTAAGATAAAGTCCAAAATATCATCAGATAAAATCTTCTTTTTAGGAGCTTCTTTGCTGGCAAGATAGACTGCTAAAACAAGACCTGAAACAATGCAGAGTGCATACCATCTAACAGCTAAAGGACCAATTTGAAAAGCGACTGGATCAATCATCTTTCACCTCATTCTTCGCAATCAGATTTGTCAATCTTTCTTCAAACAATCGAGTAGCATCAAAGCCCATTTCCTTAGCACGATAATTCATCGCTGCTGCTTCGATAACGACAGAAATATTACGTCCTGTTTTTACAGGAATGCGGATACGTGGAATGGCTACTCCAGAAATCTCCAATTCCTCAGCATTATTGCCTAGGCGATCAAAAGTCTTATGCGCATCATAATTTTCTAGATAGACAGCTAACTGAACTTGTGAAGAATCCTTAACTGCACTGGCACCATAGAGACTCATCACATCTATAATACCAACACCACGAATCTCAAGTAAATGCTTCAAGATTTCAGCTGGTTCACCCCAGAGAGTCATTTCATCCTTAGCAAAGATATCTACGCGATCATCAGCTACCAAACGGTGTCCTCGTTTCACGAGCTCTAGACCTGTCTCACTCTTACCAATACCACTGTCGCCCTGGATTAATACACCCATACCATAGATATCCATCAAGACACCATGTACACTTTCACGCTCAGCCAAACGAGAATCTAAGTAACTTGACAATTCACCAGACAGACGACTTGTTGCTGTACGACTTGTTAAAATAGCGATTTTACATTCTCTAGCAGCCTTTAGCATTTCCTCTGGAACTACTAAACCACGCGCAACAATAACTGCAGGCGTTTCTGGTTGGAACATTTTTTTCAAAACTGTGTAACGATTGTGAGAAGACATGCTAATCAGGTAAGACCACTCCTTCATTCCCAACAGTTGAATACGTTCCGGAGTATAATAATCAAAATAGCCTGTCATTTCAAGACCTGGACGCGTTATATCTGCAGTATTGATTTCTTTTTCAAGTAATTCTGGCTCACCATAGACAATGTCTAGTCTGAGCTTATCAATCACTTCTTTGACTAAAACCGACATAATTTTCTCCTTCAATCGAGTTCTCCCTACTATTATATCAAATTGTGGTAGGAAGTTTATGTTTTTAACAGTATTTGAGGTATTTATTTAAGAAAGTAACCTCTATAATTTTAACAATCAAAAGGGATCAAACAGAATCTTAGAAGTTAACAAAAAAAGACTAGATTTCTCTAGCCTTTCTTATTAATTAGAATTTTTTACGTTTACGAGCTGCTTCTGATTTACGTTTACGTTTTACAGAAGGTTTTTCATAGAATTCACGTTTGCGTGTTTCTTGAAGAGTACCAGCTTTAGTAACCGCACGTTTGAAACGACGAAGAGCATCGTCAAGAGATTCATTCTTACGTACTACTGTTTTAGACATTTTTTTCACTCCCTTCAAGTTCAAGATCTATTCTATTTTACACGGAATAAAGAAAATTGTCAAGAAAAAAATGAAATTCTCCCAAATCATTCCATTTGATTTTAAAAAAATTTCCCCCTTACACCTAACCTAGTTCCCCACTTATAAAATTCATTCCAGACTGCCAAATAATTCATTTATTTCACACTCAATGGAATCTAGATATTTCCCATAATCTGACGGTAAATCAGAAATGATATACAGATCCTGACTATCAAAATGCCAGACAAGATGTTTAAGTATCTGCTCTTGAATAAAATGTAAATCCTGTAGTTGAGCTAAACTGATAGCTTATATCTTTGCTAAATACTGACAAAAAGCAGAAAGTGCAGAACAATCAAATTTGTCTTCTTCATATCAATACCTATAACATTTCTTTTTCAAGAATTGATAATTCTCAAAAAATGAAGATTATATATTCTTCTTTTCAAGGGAAAATCTATCATACACCCTACTATCAGAACTATTGTACCACTTTCAGAAAAACTGTATTCATTTTTGAACATATCCAGACCAAAAAACCACCCAATCCATAGGATCGAATGGTCTTTAATGATAAAAATTTTATTTCTTTAACAAGCTGAGTGCTGCTGCATCTGCGATAATAGTCACATCTGGATGGTTTTGCAGGCTGCTTGCTGGAAGACTTTCTGTCACAGGACCTTCAACAGTTCCAGCGATAGCTTCTGCTTTTGATTCCCCATAAGCAAAGAGAAGGATAGATTTAGCATCCAAAATATTTTTAATCCCCATTGAAATAGCTTGTGTTGGAACATCTTCAATCTTCTCAAAGAAGCGCGCATTAGCTTCGATTGTAGACTGGTCAAGCTCTACAAGGTGAGTTTGGCTATCAAATGGTGTGCCTGGTTCATTAAAGCCAATATGACCATTGCGACCAATTCCTAAGATTTGTAGGTCAACTGGATGGTCGGCAAGAATTTGGTTGTAGCGTTCTACTTCTACTTCTGCATTATCCTTGACACCACGTGGCAAGAAACTTTCTTTAAATGGTTTCTTGTTAAATAGATTTTCTTGCATAAAGTAACGGTATGATTGAGGATTGTCCCCATCAAGACCTACGTACTCATCCAAGTTTACACTTGTGAGATTTGAAAAATCAAGATCACTCTCAACGATTTGTTGATAAAATTCCAGAGGGCTACTTCCTGTTGCAAGCCCTAATGTTTGTGCACCGTTTTCCAATTTTTCTTTTAAGATATCAAAAGCAACTTTTCCACCTTCAATTGGATTTTCTACTTGAATAACTTTCATAATTTTGTCCTCCATATTCTTTATTTTATTATATGGTATAGACCAATTTTTGTCAAGTGAAAACGGTTTATTTTTGTTGGAAATATAAATATACTAAACAAATCAATTAAGAGTTCTACCCTTAAGCAAAAAAAGAGAGGAGTTTGACGTCCTCTCTTAAATCTTCTATCAGAAGTACTTCCTGATTATATTTTAGAAAATGATTCTTTTTCTTATACTATTTTTTACGTTTGGCAACCAAACTCAATCCAACTAAACCAAGTGCTACTCCTAAAACGATTAAGACTGTAGTTTTCTGTTCACCTGTTTTCGGTAACTCATTATCCTTTTTCTTTTCAGGCGTTGACGATGTTACTGGTGCTGGAGGTGTTACTGGGCTTGGAGGCGTTACTGGGCTTGGAGGCGTTACTGGGCTTGGAGGCGTTACTGGACCTGGAGGCGTTACTGGACCTGGAGGCGTTACTGGACCTGGAGGTGTTACTGGACCTGGAGGTGTTACTGGACCTGGAGGTGTTACTGGACCTGGAGGCACTGGTGGTTGATAAGTGTTAATCAAGACTAGGTTCGTTTCGTTTTCTCGAACTGTTTTTGATACATATCCCTCAGGAACATTGACTTCACTAATTGTATAGCTAATCATTTTTCCTGCTATATATTTCGGAAGATTTGTAAAAGTATGAGTCCAATTATTATCTTCGTTTAAAATAACTTCTTGCCCTACTTTACTTCCATCAGCATGGAGTTGTACCTTAATGCTATTTGGGCGTTTTTCTGCTTTATTATCAGCATCCTCCCAAAGCTTGCTGACTTTTAATTCTGTCATTTCAGGAATATCAGGAATATTAGGGACATGTGTATTAGTGATAATATAGTTTTTCTGATCAATAACAGTCGTATATCCTGCAACTTTATCTTCTGCTACAGTATAAACAATTGTATTTCCTTCAGCATCATTTTCAGGTAGCTGATCAAATGTAAAGTTCCAATTATCTTCTGATTTAACAGATTTACTTGCTACTTCTTTACCATTAGCCAAGAGACGAACAGTTATAACATCGGGACGGATACCAGCTTTATTATCAGCATCATTCCAAATTTTCTTACCTTTTATACTTGTAGTTCCTCTGTAAATATTGGTAAATGTAGTTTCCTCTTCACCGTAAGACACTGTTCCCTTTTTGATACCATCATCATCCGTTACTGTTACAGTAACCTTTAGTTCATGGCTATCATAATCGTAATTATCAGTGCTTTCAGGAAGAACTTCACGAATGATATAGTTGTAAACTCCTTCTTTTTTATACTTAATAGCATTGAAGGTTACACTTCCATATTCAGCATTTTTTACAATTTGAAGAGGTTCACTAGGGTTTGCAGCATCATAAAGTGCAAAGTTAAACTGATCTTTTTCTAGTGTTTTCCCTTTTAAAGTTTTGTGAGCCTTTAAGATAACTGATTCTGATTTTTCAGCGTTACCAAAACCTGATCCTGACTCTAGACGGACTTCACGCACCATACTACGTGTCTTAAAATTTGTGGCAGACCATGCCAAATTATTCGATACTAATGAACCTGCAGGAACTCCATCTGGTAATTTAGTAGAGTATTCAATATACATTGCCCAATGATAGTTATCTCCAAATGGAATCGTAAAGCCTGTGATTCCTCCTTGAGCATTTTTAGTGAATACTGCCTTGTTTGAAAAATTATCTGATGGCTCTAACGTAAGAATATGAGCCTCATTACGAATTTTTGTAGGTTGTGTATCATAACGAACAGCTCTAAATGATTCAGGAATTAAGGTTTGTCCATTACCAAAAGTATCCGTAATTGTCATCCCACGAATCATATCTTGATTGGCATTCAAGAGAATACGCCACTTAATAATACTTGGATCTGTATCATCTTGATAACCGTATTTCATCTCATAGTCGCCTGCTTCACCACTATCTTGTTTGTACTTGAAACTATAAGTCTTATGACCAATGGTAACAGTAACTGGTTGACTCTCCTTAACGACTTCTCGATTAATCGTTAAATTAAACTGTAAAGAAAGCTCTTTATTCTCAGGTCTCTTAGAAAAATAATCTGTAAAAGTTACCGTAACTTTTCCTATACTAGGATCTGTATGAGCAACACCAACCTTCGTGCCCTTACTATTTGTAACGTCAAAGGTCAAATTTGTAATCAATCTGAGCTCTCTAGGAATATCTAAAATCAATTGATCATTCTCAGAGATATTCTGATTATCTGGAAAAGTTAATTGATAAGTTGCGATTAAACGTTCCCCAGCAATAACTTCCACATCATCACTCAATTCAAGGCCAGATCTCTCATGAATAATCTTAGTATCAAGATTATAATCCGTCACCGAATCCGCTTGAACTGTTTTTGATAATTTAACTATTGATAAGCCTATTAGCAAAAACATTAAAAAAAATGTTAAACATTTAGACAATTTATGCTTCATAATAACCTCCTTTACGATTAGAAAATATTTGATTACCAAATAAAATCATACCATACTTATTTAAAAAATGAACAATTACTGACCATTTGTTTAATTAATTTTAAAGATTTATATTTATTCAAAGTTTTCGGTTTCTTAAATAAATTATAAAAACAAAAAGAGAGGCATTAACCTCTCTTCTTGCGATTACATACACTTATTTAATAAATGTATAACCAACTTTAGAATATCTTTTGTTTAGATACTCAAAGATAAATCTTGATTCGTTCTAGAAACCTAAAAACATTAAGCTTCATCTTCTTTTTTGCGTTTTGCAACCAAACCTAGACCTACCAGACCAAGTGCAGCACCAAGTGCAACAAGTCCAGATTTAGATTGTTCACCAGTATTTGGCAACTCAGGACCTTTAGGTTTTTCTGGTGTTGGTGGTGTTACTGGTGTTGGTGGTGTTACTGGTGTTGGTGGTGTTACTGGTGTTGGCGGTGTTGGCGGTGTTGGCGGTGTTGGCGGTGTTGGTGGTGTTGGTGGTGTTGGCGGTGTTGGCGGTGTTGGCGGTGTTACCTTGTTGTTAAACTCAGTATCTTCAGGCATTTGTGAAGTAAGAGTCAACACTTTGCCATCCTTAGTTACAGTAACTCCCACAGTCGCTACCATCTTATCGTACTCAACTCCAGCCTCTGTACCTTTCACTTCTTCTACATGATAGATATAAGTACCTTCTTGACCACGTTTGAATTCAAGAGCTGAGAACTTGATCTTACCTTCAGCATCATTGCTTACGGTTTCAATCACGTTACCATCTTTGTCTTTCAATACGAAGCTGAATTCACCAGCTTTCAACGCACGACCTTCCAATTTCTTCGTGAAGTTGAATTCAACTTTCACTGGAATATTAACAACACGTTTTTCAGTTGGTTTTTCTGGTTTTTCAACTGATTTCTTAGTTGGATCATATTGGTGAACAATTTGAGAAGCTGTATTTTCAATATCTACACCTTCTTTAGCAGTTCCCTTGATACGTGCTGGAATATCAAACTTGTAGTAACGTCCAAATGCTAATTTAGCAGTGTCGATTACTTGAGTATTTTCAGCATCTCCAAGAGACTTAGTCAAGTCAGCCTTAGATGTAGCAGTAATAACACCATCCACAATTGAGATATCAAACTTAGCTGTTACATCTTCACCAGTTACTGAATCATAAGCTTTAATATCAGCTACATTAACATCCAAGTTTTCTCTGTCATATTTATCTGTAATACCAACAGATTGAATATTGTGAGCTTCTGTAAATTTAGTTGTATCCAACCATACTTGGTAAACAACCTTATCACCTTTATGGAGTGTTTGAGTATTGATATTTTGCTTTTCATTATTATCAACTTTGTCCACGTATGGATCTTTGTTGGTATCAGCTACTTTATCAGTCAACTCTTTATCATCGTCAACGAGTTTTGTACCTGTTACGTCGAATTTCGCTTCAGAAACAACATATTTTTCAGGGTTGAACTTAGGTTCTTCTGGAGGACGAACAGTATTGTTGAATTCTTTATCCGCGATTTCGCCAACTTTCGCTACGAGAAGCTTAGCAGTTCCGTCATGTGAAACGGTTACTGTTACATTCGCTTTCATCGTATCGTATGTAACGGTTGCGTCTGTTCCAGCTACTTCTTCAACTGTGTAGTTGTGTACGCCTTCTTGACCCTTCTTGAATTCAAGTTTAGAGAATTTAACGTTACCAGATGCATCGTTGCTTACTGTTTCGACAACTTTACCGGTTGAATCTTTAAGCACGAAGTTGAATTCGTTGGCTTTCAGCTCACGACCTTCCAAACGTTTAGTGAAGTTGAATTCGATGTCAACTGGAACACTGTTGACACGTTTTTCAGTTGGTTTGTTTGGTTTTTCAACCTTCTTA
>CAUSCX010000024.1:0-22229 GCA_963530385.1 uncultured Streptococcus sp.
CGTCTGAATCAGCAAGCACAAGTGCATCAACAAGTGCATCAACATCAGCGTCTGAATCAGCATCAACAAGTGCATCGACATCAGCGTCTGAGTCAGCATCAACAAGTGCATCGACATCAGCATCTGAATCAGCGTCAACAAGTGCATCGACATCAGCGTCTGAATCAGCAAGCACAAGTGCATCAACATCAGCGTCTGAATCAGCATCAACAAGTGCATCAACATCAGCGTCTGAATCAGCAAGCACAAGCACCTCAACATCAATGCCTCATTCGGCATCAACAAGTGTAAGTGCTTCAACATCAGCGACTCATTCTACTTCAACTAGTCAAGATCCTCAAACCGATACTACTAAGGCCCGTAAGCAATTACCAAATACTGGTGAAACAGCTTCGACTACAAATGCTCTCCTCGGAGTTGTAGCAGGTCTAACAGGATTAGGTTTAGTAGCTAAACGTCGTAAACGTGATGATGAAGAATAAGTCTAGTTTCATAAAGTTGATAAAAGACTAAGTAAGCTATAAGAAAACCTCCAAGAATTTTACAATTCTTGGAGGTTTTCGGCTACTTTAGAAGAATATTTAACTAGTTGGGGCTTTGTCGACTAGTAAATCAATTTTGTATAGTTTTGGGGATAAAAAAATAAAATTATAAGGGCTATCTTACTTTATGAAAGTGCATAAAAATGGTATACTATATAGTAGATTTTTCTATCTAAAAATGTATGTATTATTTAAAGGTGTATAATTTTTCTATCAAATGAAGAATTATAGGAGAATTAGTTTATCAAAAGTGGCTTGCTCTAAAACAATAGGAATGATATTTTGGAACAATAAATAATATAAAATGAAAGATTCGAGAATAAGTATGGATTTTAGAAATGCAGTACAGTTAGTTGGAGATTATCATCATGTTGAAGTGTCTCCAGATGCTCATCTTGATTTGGGAGCAGATATCACAATCCGTTCGTTTGCAAGTATTGAAGTTTCAAATGGTGCGAATTTGAAAGTAGGAAATAGGGTCTTTTTTAATGACCATTGTTCAATCCGCTGTACTGAAAAAATCACCATTGGTCATGATACAATGTTTGGGGATGGAGTACGAATTTTTGATTCGAATCATCAATTTAATAACTATCATGTGTTTAAAACTGCAATGAGCGGCGCTCCTGTTCATATTGGGCGGGATTGTTGGATTGGTGCCAATACCGTTATTCTTAGAGGAGTTACTATTGGTGATAATGTCATCATAGGTGCTAACTGTCTCATCCATCAGGATATTCCTAGTAATTCTATTGTCACCCATAGTGAAACATTAACGATTAAGCCCAAGAATATTGCAAGATTCCATGCTTTTGTTTATACTTACTCAGATCAGTTGGAAGGTTTGGAGTATTTGCTAACTAGTTTACCTGAAGTTGATTTTCATGTTGCAGCACCAACGAATGTTTCGGAGTATTTAAGAAGTTTTGAACGATTTAAGAATTTTCAATTGTATGAGTATTGTCAATCAAGAGAAGTTTCGGATCGTATTTTAGAAATGGCTGATATCTATCTAGATATAAATCACTGGAATGAGGTTGATGATATTATTGGGCGTGCTTTGGCAATAGAGAAGCCGATATTTGCATTTGACACAGTAGTCCATCGAACTGCTGAAGGAGTACAAGTGTTTAGCCTAGAGGATAAAGAAAATATGGTGACGACCATTCGTGACCAACTAGAAAAAATTGACAGTGGAGAAAAGGAATGAAATTGTATCAAAAAGTGATCGCTCTTGGAGCTGATATTCATTATCTTGATAAGGTAGAAACCGTTATAAAGTCAGTTTCAGTTCATAATCACGAAGTGAAATTTTATGTGTTTAATGACGATCTGCCTAGCGAATGGTTTTTATTGATGAGAAATCGACTGAAGGTTATTGGGTCTGAGATTGTCAATGTCAAAAAAACAGCTCATAATCTTCGAGATTTCCACTTGCCAAATGCAATCCTTTCTTATGCTACTTTCTTTAGGTATTTCATAGCAGATGAAGTATTGGAAGATAGAGTCCTTTACTTAGACTCGGATATGATTGTGAATGCAAGATTGGATGAATTGTTTTCCTTGGACTTACAGGGCTATGCTATAGCAGCTGTTCAAGATTTTGATCAAGATGGTTGGTTAACAACCTTTAATGCAGGGATGCTCTTGATTGATGCAAAAAAATGGCGAGAAAAAAATTCAACACAAAGTCTACTAGAGTTGACGGCTCAACACCATGAACATGTCTATGGGGATCAAGGTGTTCTCAATATGTATTTTGGTGATCAGTGGCTTCATTTGGATAAAGAGTATAATTTCATGGTTGGCTTGGATCAGTTTTTACATTTAAAAGGAAATACTGAATGGTACCAGTCTTCGTACTATGGGAATCATGAGCCAAAGATTATCCATTATACTGCAGAACACAAACCTTGGACTCACTTGAGCTTAACGCGTTTTCGTAAGCTATGGTGGTTTTACTATGGATTGAACTGGAATGATGTATTGTTAAGTTCAGATATCATGAACCGCACCTTTAACGAATTAGTGGGAGCTCCCTTATATCATACTTGTATTTTTACAAATAGTGCTGCAATGGAGTCCTTGGAATATCTTCTATCTGAACTTCCAGAAGTCCACTTTACGATCTTGGCGCATACAAACTTTGCTCCCTTTGTCGTAGACTTTCAATCACATCTGAATCTGTCACTTTTTCCAAATTTTAACCCTTTTAACATGAAAGAAACGTTGGATAAGATGGACTTTTACCTAGATATCAATCACGAAGGAGAGATTGTCAATATCATCGAAGAAGTCCATAGACGAAATAAGCCGATTTTTGGTTTTGATAATACCAGTCATGATTCCAGTGGAAGAAGTCGCGTGTTTTCATCAGCTGAACCAGACAAGATGGTGGAAGCTATTCGAAAATTTTTAGGGGAAGAATTGAATGGAAAATGAGTTGATTAGTGTTATAGTTCCCATCTATAATGTTGAGAACTATTTGAGAATGTGTTTAGACAGCATTCAAAATCAAACCTATACAAATTTTGAGTGTTTGTTAATCAATGATGGATCTCCAGACAGCTCGGCAGAAATCTGTAGAGAATATGTAGATAAAGATTCTCGTTTTCGTTATTTTGAAAAAGAAAATGGTGGAGTATCATCAGCTCGAAACTTAGGCATGAAATGTGCGAATGGTGATTATATTACTTTTGTAGACCCAGATGACTGGCTAGATCCGGATTATTTAGAAATATTGTATCTAAAAATGATGGAGTATGATGCAGATGTAGCCATTGCGACTTATAAAAAATATAGTGTGAGTGATGGTTGCTATTATTTTCATGTATTGGATCAAGACTACTATGAAAAAGTATATACTGGCGATGAGTTGTTAGCTGAATTACCATATAGAGAAAGTTTTGATAGTACATTTAATGTTTCTTGGGGAAAATTATTTAAGCGGTCTTTGCTTTATTCTCTAGTTTTTAATGAACAGAGAGTGATGGGAGAAGACCTAGAATTTAATTTTAAAGTTTTTTTGCGACTTAATAAGTGTTTGTATATTCACAAACCATTGTATAATTTCAGGCAACATAATTCATCAACTAGAGCTAGAATACTAACAGATAAAGATTTGATGGATGATTTGGAGATAAGAATGGAGAGAGTTCCTTATCTTCTCGTAAGAAACATAGACCCACAAACCTATATTGAAAAAACGAAAGAATTTTTGAAGGTACGTATTCAATATAAGGAAGAGTTAGGTATAGAATATTCCAATGGAATTCAAATCTATGAAGCTATTATTAGACATCTATAAGACATAAAATTTTGAATGGACTCGACTAAATCTTCAATTCTTCATGTAAAATAATAAAAAAGGTAATGATTTAATGGTACAGGATTTAATTAGTATAGTGGTTCCCATCTATAACGTTGAGAACTATTTGAGAATGTGTTTAGATAGCATTCAAAATCAAACCTATAAAAATTTTGAGTGTTTGTTAATCAATGATGGATCTCCAGATAATTCAGCAGAGATTTGTAGAGAATATGTAGCTAAAGATTCTCGTTTTCGCTATTTTGAGAAAGAAAATGGAGGCTTATCATCAGCTCGGAACTATGGTATTGATCGTGCAGAAGGATCTTTTATCACTTTTGTAGATTCGGATGATTGGTTGGAATCTACCTGTCTAGAGATTTTATCCGAGAAAAAGAATCAATACGATGCAGATATTGTAGTATCTTGTTACTGTATTTATGATGAGGAAAAGGAAACCTATCTTTTCTTTACATACGGGGAAGAATATGACAAAGTTTATAGTTCGAAGGAACTGTTAGAAATTCTACCTGTGTTAGAGGGAAAAACGTTAAGTTTTCAAACTTCTTGGGGAATTCTATTTAAGAAAGAGTTGTTTGAATATGTTTCTTTCCCAGTTGGAAAATTAAATGAAGATATTGCGACAAATTATAAGTGTTATATACAGGCTGAGAAGATAGTCTATACACACAAAAATACCTACTGCTATCGCCTTAGAAATACAAGTATTTCTCATGAATCATTTACAGAGAAAATGATGCGTGATGATCACGATGCTCGCATTGCAAGAATTGCCTTATTAGCATTAAAGGGCTATGATATTAGTCATTACTTAACCCAACATCAACAATATCTGAAAGCCTGGCATCGTTTAGCATTGGAAAAAGGACTGGCTGAAAGTGGAGAGACGCGTCGTATGGAAGAACTAGATTTTCTTCTTTCCGAAAAAGAGTAAACATCCATTTTTTACTGACAGATTTGTCCCAGTGGGGTTAAAGTAATAGTAAAACTCAAAAGCTGTGTTTTCTGGGACTTTTGTGATAGCAGATAGGATATTAGGGAGAAGTAAAGGTTGAACTTACAGTAGGAAGTTTTAACATAAGAATAGAGAGAAGGGTTTATATGAAGGCGATTGTAGTTGCTGGGGATAAGAATTATCTCACACCGATGCTTACGACGATAAAGTCTATCTTATATCATAATCAACAGGTTAAGATTTACATTCTACATCAGAATATCCCGAGCGATTGGTTTCGTGAACTTAAAATTCAAGTGGAGAAGTTAGGGAGTGTTGTAGAGGATATTTATATTGGTGATGTGATTGATGCTGAATGGAAAACACAGGAGCATATCTCACCCATAGCTTACGCTCGCTACTTAATACCACGTTTGATTACAGAAGACAGAGTGATCTATTTAGATAGTGATATTATTGTTAATGGAGATTTGAGTCCACTCTTTGAGTTAGATTTGGGTGACTACTCTTTAGCGGCAGTTAGGGATGCTGATGGCAATGGATTTAACTCAGGAATGTTGGTTATCGATAGCCAAAAGTGGAGAGAAAAAGATGTTACTTCCTTGTTGTTTGATAAGACAGTGGAGCACATGTCTTATCTGGAGCAGACGACTACAGAAGGTTTCAATGGGGATCAAACCATTTTCAATCTAGTCTTTCAGAATCATTGGCTAGAGTTGGATAAGCATTTTAATCTACAAGTCGGCCATGATGTCATTGCTTTTTATAGCCACTGGGATTCACATTTTGAATTAGATAAAGAACCTTTGATCATCCATTATACGACCTATCGAAAACCATGGTCTACCCTGATGGGCTATCGTTATCGAGACTTATGGTGGGCTTTCCGGGATGTTAGTTTTGGTCAAATTGCTGACCATTATGCAGGACGTTTTACCATTAAGAGAGTTTATGACCTTCATAATATCAATCTATTTACATTCACAGATTCGCAGGATTTTCTGTATATTGATGAACTAGCCCAAGCTCTGCCTGATGTTGGGTTCCATATCGGAGCCTATACAGATATGGGTCCAATTCTAATGGCTTTGGACAAATATCCTAATGTTTACTTGTATCCCAGCATGGTTGGGGCAGTGATTGATGAAATGATTGAGAAGTCAGACGCCTATCTGGATATCCATAAGGGAAGTTCGATGGACTTTATCGTCAATCGCTATACCAGTGCAGGTAGACCAGTATTGACTTTTGATATGACCAACAAAAATCAATTGGAACAAATAGTTGTTTCCTCTCAGACTCCCCAGCCAATGATAGAAGTAATTAAAGAATTAAAGAAAGAAAAAATGGATATGAAGGCAATTGTATTCGGAGCCAACTATCAATATGCAGATAAGGTGTTAACTACAATCAAATCAATCTGCTGTCATAATCGAGGACTTCGTTTTTATCTGATTAACAGCGATTTTCCGACAGAATGGTTTTATAATCTCAATCGTAAGTTGAAGAAGCTAGACTGTGAAATCATCAATGCCCGTGTCAATAGCTCTCACATTAGCCAATATAAGACCAATATTCACTATGCAACATTTTTACGTTACTTTATCTCAGATTTTGTTGAGGAAGATAAGGTCTTATATTTGGACTGTGATTTGGTTGTCACAAGAGACTTAAGTCCCCTATTTGATGTCGAATTAGGAGACTATCCTTTGGCAGCAGTCAAGGATCTGGGGGCTCAAGTATATTTTAATGAGCATGGATTCAACGCAGGTGTCTTGCTCATCAATAATCGCCTTTGGAAACAAGAAGAAGTTCGTAAACAACTGATTGAAATGACCAATGAGTTGCATGACAAGGTTGCCCAAGATGATCAAAGTATCTTGAATCTCTTATTTAAAGATCGTTGGTTAGCTTTAGACTTTAAATATAACTGTATTACCTTGCACACACATTTCTCAGATTATCAACCAGAACCTGGGACTTATCCACCGATTATTCATTATTTGACAGAGAGAAAACCATGGGGATTGTATGAACGCTCCATCTATCGAGATGTTTGGTGGTATTATAATGCTCAAGATTGGTCGGATATGAGTCAGGTAACACCTTGTCTGACAAAAGATCAGGTGAGTCAGTACACAGGGGTTCAACATTCAGCCTTAGTTTATACCTTCTCAAGTGACTTGAGAAATATGGGCTACTTGATTGAAAATCTACCAGATGTCAAGTTTTATGTAGCTGCCCCAGTCATGGTAGCTGATAGTATTACAGCTTTACTGGCCTACCCAAATGTCTCTGTCTTATCAGATATTGCAGGACAACCAGCTTTGATTGATAGCTTGGTTGAAGGCTGTGACTTCTTACTGGATATTAATGCTGATATCGAAGTTGACGGGATCGTTGGACGTTTCCAACAAGCAGGAAAACCAGTATTTGCTTTTGAAAGTGTAGCCCATGGTGAACAAGGTCAGTTTCTTTATGACCAAGCACATCCTGAGGAGATGGTTCTAGCTATTGAAGCCTACTGTCAAAATGGAGAGTTGCCTGTAAAAAAGCTGCAATCCTACCCAAAGGTACTGGATATCCAGCAGAGTCTTGATTATATACTAGAACACCATTCTTCTGTCATTCGTTATGGAGATGGAGAAATGGATATTATGATGGGACATGGGATTCCTTATCAAGACTACGATGAGACATTGGCAGAACAGCTTAGAAGTATGATTCAACTAGAAAGCTCTCCAGAATTGCTGGTTTGTCTTTCAGATGTTTTTGAAGGATTGGAACGCTACAATCCTGAAGCAGTCGATTTTTGGCAAAAACATTTAGAGCATTATCAAGAAGCTTACCATAATTTATGTACAGCAAGTTTCTATGGTTCTACTTTTATATCTCGCCCTTATATGGATCTCAAAGATAAGTCTGCTTCGGTAACCCACTTTGAAAAATTAAAGAAACTTTGGGATAAACGGGATATCTTGATCGTTGAAGGTGAAAACTCACGTTCTGGAGTTGGGAACGATCTTTTTGACAATGCCCAGTCTGTTGAGCGTATCATCTGCCCTTCTAGAAATGCCTACAGTAAGGTTAAGGATATTCAAGAAGCGATTGAAAATCACGCAGATGGTAAACTAGTGTTCCTGATGCTTGGTCCTACAGCTAAGGTTTTAGCTTACCATTTAAGCAAAAAAGGCATACAAGCGATTGATTTAGGTCATATTGATTCCGAATATGAGTGGTTTAAGATGGGAGCAACTTCAAAAGTAAAATTCTCACATAAGCATACCGCAGAGCATAATTTTGATCAAGAAATTCAGCTAGTTGAGGATGAAATTTATAATAAGCAAGTTATCTTAAGGGTTTAAATAGGATTATGAAGATAAATATTACAAATATTTACGGTATGTCTGGTCAAAGTACAGCCTTAATTGCCCAGAATGAAACCGTTAAAATTGCAAGAAATTTAGATTTTCACGAGCTTGGCTTTTACTTTTACAATATCTATAGTGATAGTCAAGGCGAGTTGAATAGCCGTTTAGATGGTGTTTTAGCTAAGTTGGGTTATGGAGATATTGTTATTTACCAATCTCCTACATGGAATGGTAGAGAGTATGACCAGGCCTTTATCAGGAAATGTAAGATTTTAAACACGAAAATCATTACCTTTATCCATGACGTTCCACCTCTGATGTTTCCATCTAACTATTACTTGATGCCTGAGTACATTGAGATGTACAATCAATCGGATCTAGTAGTTGTCCCATCTGAACAAATGAAGGAACGGTTGATTCAGGAAGGATTGACAGTTCAAAAAATCATTATCCAAGGAATGTGGGACCATGTTCACGACTATCCTTTGAGACAACCTGCTTTTCAGAAAAAACTATCTTTTGCGGGGAGTGTGGAGCGCTTTGAACACCTAGCCAACTGGGATTACTCAACTCCTCTCGATATTTTCTCAGAATCTAACCACGAAAATAGTAATTCAAGAGTTTCATTTAAAGGTTGGAAAACAGATCCAGAGTTGCTTTTTGCTTTATCAGAGGGTGGCTTTGGCTTGGTATGGGGAACCAGTGAAAATCCAGCTGATGAGGCAGACTACTATCGATTGAATATCTCTCATAAAGTCAGCACTTATCTTGCTGCAGGCATTCCAGTAGTGGTGCCATCCTATCTCTCAAATGCCAACTTCATAAGGGAAAAAGGCTTAGGTTATGTAGTGGATAGTTTGGAAGATGCCAATCGTCTAGTAGAGGAAACGACGGCAGAAGCTTATCAACAGATGGTTGAAAATGTATATAAAGTTAGTTATGCCTTAAAAGAAGGCTACTTTACAAAAAAACTATTAATTGATGCAGTGATGCAAGTTTTGGATATCTAGAGCATAATTAATATGGATCGCCCTCATCCATTAGGATGAGGGAATACCATTATTGGCAAAAGATTTATTGATAGATTTAGCCATTTTTATTAGAATATTTCATTGGTTAAATAAAGTAGGAGAAAAATTTGAAGAAAAAATTGACATCGGTCGTCGTTAAAAGAGTCATGTGGACGATTTCTTTCTTATTCATTTACGTTCTAGGAAGTAGATTGACACTTCCCTTTGTAAATGTGAATGATACAAATTTTTTGGGCGGAACTACAGCATTCTTAGCCTTTTCAACTGCTATCACAGGTGGCAATCTTCGGAGTCTTTCTCTATTTTCTGTTGGACTGTCTCCATGGATGTCGGCTATGATTTTATGGCAAATGTTTAGTATGTCTAAAAAACTTGGATTGGGGAGTTTACCACTAGAAGTTCAAGATCGAAGAAAAATGATATTAACATTTGTAATAGCTTTGATCCAATCGTTAGCTATTACCCTAAATCTCCCTATTCAATCAGACTTGAACCATGGGTTAGTATTAATTTTGAATGTTCTACTCTTAATTTCAGGAACTTTTTTCTTGGTATGGTTATCGGATTTGAATTCTTTATTTGGTGTAGGTGGATCCCTAGTCATCTTAATGTCTAGTATGGTGTCTAGTATGCCAGAAAACATCTTAAAAAGTATCAAAGAATTACAAGTTGGTCCCTTATTGATTGTGGCGCTCCTGGCTCTTTCATTGGTGTTTTTATTAATTGCAGTAAGGGTCCAGCGGGCTCGTTATCGAATTCTGGTAAATAAGATTATGATTCATAATCGTTTTCAACGTTATTCTTATTTGGATATTCTAGTAAATCCAGCCGGAGGAATGCCCTTTATGTACGCCATGTCTTTGGTGTCCATCCCACAATATAGCTTGTTGCTTATTCAGATGGTTTTACCAAAAGAAGCGTGGATTGGAGAATGGATTAGCCACTTTGCAATTGGTCAGCCAATTTGGGTCTTCACCTATATTATTGTTTTATTTATATTAGGAATTGCATTTACTTTTGTAAATATGAATAGTGAAGAAATTGCTGAGAGGATGAAGAAATCTGGAGAGTATATCTATAATATCTATCCTGGAGAAGATACTAGTCGCTATCTCGGTAAAATTATATTTCGCTTTGCAATCATCGGGTCTATTTATATCGTGTTTATGGCAGGTTTCCCAATGTTGATTGTCTTATATGATCCGCGATATATGCAACTAAGTATGCTCTCAGGCTTGTTTTTGATTTTTAATGGCATGGTGTTTAATATCAAGGAAGAAATTGATGCCTTGACATTAAATGAGAACTATAAGCCACTCTTAGAAATCGATTCATAATTGTGAGGAGAATCAATGTATTATTTCATTCCTTTTTTGGAACGTAACAATCAGTCTTGGCAGGCAAATATTGTACCTTGGTATCGAACACCTTATCGCTTAGAATTTGATGATGTGTTGCACCAAATTCGTATTTTTAAAAACCAAAAAATAGAATCTAAGATGCTATGGTTGACCTATCATCCACATTTACGATATCTACTGCATCGACAAGATCTGTTTGAGTCTGATGTTTTCTCTGTTTTTGATGCTATGCAAAATATTGAACATGAGGAGATGCATCCTTTACAATTAAAGGATTTAGCATGGGATGAAGATTGTGACTTTATTTATACTCCTTTTGTAGTTGTAGTTAAACAAAAAGGGAAACTCTATGCGGAAATTGAATATGGTTCAGAAGGCTTTATCAGTTACATCACTTATTTTAAAGATAACCAAGTTGATTTTATTTGCTATTTCGATGATCGTGGTTTTTTATCTAGCCTTATAGAGTATGAGGATCAAAAACCAGTTACTCGTTATTATTACAATGCAAAAGGTCAGTGGCAATTAAGGGAAGATTTGCAGGGAGAAGAGCCAATTGTGAAGGTAAACCCAGCAGTAAGCTACCGTTTTGAAAAAATAGCTTATGAGAGTGTAGATGAAGTCATTTGGGAATTCTTAACAAAATTTTTAAATCAAAACTATGAGGTTGGAGATTCATTTGTTTTGGCTGCCCATACAAGATTCCAAAATCAATTGTTAGAAAGATTACCAGAAGAAGCTCCAAAGATTATAAGTTTCTTTATTGAAAGAAATCAAGCAGATGATTTACAAGTCCATCGTCAGGTAGTAGAACAGTCTAGATTGTTGATTAGTGATCGGAAAGATTTTCTTGAGCGATTGCAAGAGACCTATCCCCAGTTTACTTATAAAATGCACCATTTGCCTTCTTTTGATACGCGCTTAAAGCTGGGCCTTAGTCAACGATTAAAGGAATCAAAAATTTATGTTCAATTAGATATACAGATGCAACAAGATCCAGAAATTTTGTATGAAATCTTGCGTTTCGTCTCGCAAAATCCTTTGACTGAGGTTGTTTTTTCAGTATTCAATGCAGAAGGTTATCAAATTGAAGCTTTGCAGGAGCAACTCGATTCGCTCATTCTTGAACGTCTTAACCTAAGAGATCTGTTAAAGGATTCTGTGGTATCTGATGCAGAAAATACATTAGAAGAAAATACCAAGGATGATTACCGCTTTAAGATTATCAATCTCAATGATGAGATGGGCTTAATTCGTGAGTTAGAGTATACTCGTTTAATTGTTGATTTGAATCCAGTCGCTAATATTTACACACAGATTGCAGGGATTAGCGCAGGAATCCCTCAAATCAACCGACACGAGTCAGAATATGTTACCCATTTACAAAATGGGTATATCCTATCGGATTTATCGGAGTTTAGTAAAGCTGGGCACTATTTCTTAGATACCCTGAAACATTGGAATCAAGCCTTAATATACTCAATTGATAAGATTCGACAAAATACAGGTGATCAATTTGTAGATAAGTGGGAAAAATGGTTAGAGGAGGCAAAGAGTGAGCAATAAATTACAGATTTTGCAGATAGGTAGCAGAAACTGGAGCCATATCTATGAGCTTCCTGAAAATATGGACTGGCATTTCTTTTGGCCGAGATCAACGACTGCCATAAAGAAGGTCATGAAAATGGAAGGCTTAAGAACTTTTTCAGCTATTTTGGTTGAAAACCCTGAGCACTTATCAGATTTGATTCCTTTGATGAGAAAGGTGACTCCTTATACTATTTTCTACCCTGATACAACTGAGCCTCAATCAAAAGATGTTCAAGATTTTTTGAAAAAAACCTGTGCTCAAGCAACAGATTTTTCAAACCCATCAGAACTGTTGCGACTCTTATCTAAGGCCCTGTTTAGAGGGCAGTATGGAGATAAGTTAGTTCCAATTGATATGATTGTCAATCCTGCTTTTACGGGAAAGGTTCGATATAACGGTTATGAAAATCTAGAACTCCTAGGGAACTATGGCCAAGACTTCCGTCCCTTAATCAGCTGGAAGTATAATATCCGAGCTAGCGAATTTAACCCAGTTGAACTCTGGCTCGAATATGAGAAAGATTGGACTTGTGATATTCGCCTCATTGTTCGAAATATTCAAGATGGATCTACTGCTAACTTTGTCAAAGAGCGAGTTTTCACAGTTGAAGATATGAAGTCTGCCCTTGTACTGGATGATGATTTTTCTTCATTTATCAGTGTTTCTTTAGAAGCTAGAGGGGAAGGACAATTGAAAATAGGAGCTCTTCATCAGCGTTTAACGCGTTACCAATTTGGTAAGTATGTTCTTGGTGGAGGCATTATCCATAATGAAAAGCGTGAGGAGATTAATTACTTTTTCTATCCAGGAGACTTTAAACCTCCTTTGAACATCTACTTCTCTGGTTATCGACGAGCGGAAGGATTTGAAGGTTTCGGAATGATGAGATCCCTTGGTACGCCTTTCCTTCTTTTCCAAGATCCTCGGATAGATGGAGGAGCTTTTTACTTGGGTGACGACTGTCTCGAAAATGGGGTTCGAAATGTCATCCAAGAACATCTGGATTTGTTAGGATTCTCAAATAAGGAACTCATCCTTTCGGGGATATCTATGGGGACCTATGGTGCTATGTTTTATAGTTCTTTCTTTGAACCTAAAGCTGTGATTGTTTCAAAACCCTTGACCAATCTTGGTTTGATAGCAGAGCGAGGCAGACTTGATGCTCCTGGACTTTTCCCAACCGCCTTTGATATCTTACGTCATCACTCTAAGGGGGAGGCTAGCTTAGATGCTATGAGAGCTTTGGATGATCGTTTTTGGACTCCCTTCAAGCAAGCAGATTTTAGTCAAACAATCTTTGGACTTTCTTATATGAAAGAGGAAGACTATGATCCACGTGCTTATGATGACTTAGTAGAGGCACTTTATCATACGGGTGCTCGTATTATGGTCAAGGGGACGTCTGGTCGCCACAATGACGATAATAATACTAGTACTGCGTGGTTCAAGAATTTTTATAAGATGATTTTAGAGCAGGATTTTGGGAGAAAGTTTTAATGTTGATCAAACGGAATAAAGAAATATACTGGGGAGAGTTTAAGGGAGCTAGTTTAGGAAATATCAGGCAGAATTCATTTTTGTATGGTTCTATTGTCCTTTATCATTCTAGAGACCATGTTTATCTGGAAAATGCTATGGTGAATTCCGGTACTATGATTCATGAGTGGACCTCAAGTTTTAATTTTCAAGGAGATCGATTAACCCCAGCTTTACCTCTTTTGAAAAGGGGACATCGTTACCGTTTGACAAGTCAGATGACTGTTCAACCTCAAAATGGTTTATACTTTAGGCTCATCTTTATGGATCGTTATGATAAGCAGGTTGGTCAAGTGATTGAAAAAAACTTTGATTTTACCTTTACTTATCCAGAAGAAGCCTATCATTACAGAGTACAGCTGTTGAGTGCAGGATTTCAAGCAGTTGACTTTCATTCATTTTCAATAGAAGAGGACGATTCTGAACAAGATGTGGAAAAATAATAGACAATTGAGCAAGGTGAAAAAAATCTTGCATCAAATCAATCTAAAAAAAGATGAGATGGCCTCGCTAACAGATGATGAATTAGCAGGTAAAACTCAAGAATTTAAAGAGAGATTAACTGCTGGGGAAAGTTTAGATGATCTTCTAGTAGAAGCTTTTGCAGTTGTCAGAGAGGCTGATAAACGAATCTTAGGGATGTTTCCCTATGATGTACAGGTCATGGGTGGAATTGTCATCCACCAAGGGAATGTTGCAGAGATGAATACAGGTGAAGGTAAAACCTTGACGGCTACGATGCCGGTTTATCTCAATGCCTTATCAGGACAAGGTGTCATGCTGGTGACGACCAACGACTATCTTGCTAAGCGTGATGCAGAGGAGATGGGTCAAGTCTATGAGTTCTTAGGTTTGACGATTCGCATTCCCTTTTCTGAAGACGATGATGAGGAGTTAACGCCTGAAGATAAGCGGGAAATTTATAGTGCAGATATTGTTTATACTACCAACAGTGGTCTTGGTTTTGACTATTTGATCGATAATCTAGCCTCTAGTGACGATAAAAAGTACATGCCAGAATTTAACTTTGTCATCGTAGATGAGGTAGATTCAGTTTTGCTGGATAGTGCTCAAACTCCCTTGGTCATTTCAGGTTCACCTAGGGTACAGTCCAATTTTTATGGAATTATTGACACCTTGATGACAACTCTAGTTGAGGGGCAAGACTATATCTTTAAAGAAGAAAAAAAAGAAGTCTGGCTTACCACTAAGGGCGCTAAAACTGCGGAGAGCTTTTTAGGTATTGACAACCTTTATTCAAAAGAGCATAGTGTACTAGCAAGACACTTGACCTTTGCTCTACGAGCTCATACCTTATTTAAAAGGGATAAAGACTACATCATCCGTAAGGGTGAGAAGGACGAAGAACTCGTATTGATAGATCAAAGTACAGGTCGTTTATTGGAAATGACCAAATTACAGGGTGGGTTACACCAAGCCATTGAGGCAAAAGAGCATGTTCCTTTGTCTGAAGAAACACGGGCGATGGCCTCCATTACCTACCAGAGCTTATTCAAGAAGTTTAAAAAAATCTCTGGAATGACTGGGACAGGTAAGGTTGCAGAGAAAGAGTTTTTAGAAACTTATGGGATGTCAGTGATTCAAATTCCTACTAATCGTAAGAAACAGAGAATTGATTATCCAGATAATCTCTATGTTACCCTACCTGAAAAAGTATATGCCTCACTTGCTGAGATTAAATATTATCATAAAAAGGGTAATCCTCTATTGATTTTTGTTGGATCTGTAGAAATGTCTGAACTCTACTCCTCCCTATTGTTACGGGAAGGAATTGCTCATAACGTTTTAAATGCCCATAATGCGGCGCGTGAAGCTCAGATGATTGCAGAGTCTGGTCGCATGGGAGCGGTGACAGTTGCGACATCTATGGCAGGTCGTGGAACTGATATTAAGCTTGGTCCAGGAGCTGCTGAACTTGGTGGACTAGTTGTTATTGGTACCGAACGGATGGAGAGTAAACGCATTGACTTACAGATTAGAGGACGTTCTGGTCGACAGGGAGATCCTGGTTTATCAAAATTTTTTGTATCTCTGGAAGACGATGTTATCAAGAAGTTTGGTCCTCCTTGGGTGCATAAGATGTATAAGGATTATACAGTAAACCAACAGATAAGCCCTGAACCCCTAGAAGGAAGACGCTATCGAAAATTAGTAGAAAAAGCGCAGAAGGCAAGCGATAGCACTGCTAGATCATCAAGGAGTCAAACTTTAGAGTATGCTGAGAGCATGAATATCCAAAGAGAGATGGTCTATAGTCAAAGAAATCGCTTGATTGATGGAACTGAGGATCTTGATGGTTTTGTGGTAGATGTTCTAGATGAGTTCGTAAGAAAAAGCTTGTCAGAAGAATCCTTTGAAAGTAGAGAAGAACTGTATCATTTTATCGTTAAAAATATCAGTTTTCTTTATCATGCAGTTCCGCGAGAGTTGGATATGACGGATAAGGATGCTGTTAAACGAGTTCTGGAGATAACAGTTCAAAAGAGTTTACAAGAAAAACGAACGCTTCTGGAAACACTTGATCTCTTTTCTCATTTTCAGCGCTTAGCATTGCTAAAAGCAATAGATGATAACTGGGTAGAGCAGGTAGACTACCTTCAACAATTGAGTCTAGCGATTGGTGGCCAATCAGCTGCTCAAAAGAATCCTATCGTTGAGTATTATCAAGAAGCTTACAATGGCTTTGAAGAGATGAAAAAGCAGGTCAAGAAGGATATGGTTCGAAATCTTCTATTGAGTCGAGTAGACATTTCGCCTGATGGGGAAATTATAACTTATTTTCCATAAAAAGGGGACAATATGACAATTTACAATATAAATTTAGGAATTGGTTGGGCCAGCAGTGGTGTTGAATATGCCCAAGCTTATCGTGCGGGTATTTTTCGCAGCCTGAATCTACCGTCGAAGTTTATCTTTACAGACATGATTTTGGGCGATAATATCCAGCACTTAACTGCAAATATCGGTTTTGATGATGATCAAGTCATCTGGCTCTACACTCATTTTACAGACATCAAGATTGCACCGACCAGTGTGACGGTAGATGATGTGTTAGCTTATTTTGAAGGCGTAGAAAGCCGTCGTGAAAGAAATGGGAAAATTGAACGAATCTTCTTTTCAGATGAAGACAAGTTTATCACTTGTTATTTAGTAGATGAGGAAAAAGATTTTGTTCAGCATGTGGAGTATGTGTATGCTGGTAAGTTAATCCGCAAAGATTACTTCTCTTACACACGCTACTGCACAGAATATTTTGCTCCTAAAGACAATGTAGCGACACTCTACCAAAGAACCTTCTACAATGAAGATGGGACTCCGGCTTATGAGCTGTTCATGAATCAAGGAACTGAGGAAGTTTATCGTTTCAAGGATCGCATTTTATACGGGAAGCCGGCCTTGATTCGTTATTTCATGCAGATACTTCAGTTAAGTAAATCAGATTTAGTAATTTTAGATCGTGAGACAGGGATTGGGCAGGTGGTCTTTGAAGAAGCGCGTGCTGCTCACCTTGCTGTTGTCGTTCATGCGGAGCATTACAGTGAAAATGCGACCAATGATGACTATATCTTGTGGAACAACTATTATGACTACCAGTTTACCAATGCAGATAAGGTCGATCTCTTTATCGTTTCAACGGATCGCCAAAAAGAAGTCTTAGAACAGCAGTTTGCTCGCTATACCTCGCATGCTCCTAAGATTGTGACCATTCCAGTTGGAAGTGTTGATCAATTAACAAAACCACAAGAGAGCCGTAAACCATTTTCTCTCATTACAGCTTCGCGTCTAGCCAAGGAAAAACACATTGATTGGCTTGTCAAGGCTGTGATTGAGGCTCATAAGGAGTTGCCAGAATTAACCTTTGATATCTACGGTAGTGGTGGCGAAGAAGGACGTCTTCAGGAGATTATCGCTGCAGGTCAGGCAGAAGAGTATATTAAACTCAAGGGCCATGCCGAACTTTCCCAAATCTATTCACAGTATGAAGTTTATCTAACTGCTTCTACAAGTGAAGGATTTGGGTTAACACTCATGGAAGCAATTGGTTCGGGCTTGCCACTGATTGGTTTTGATGTTCCTTATGGAAATCAAACCTTCATCGAAGATGGCGAAAATGGCTACTTGATTCCAAGCTCATCTGACCATGTCGAAGATGAAATCAAGAAAGCTTATGCAGAAAAGATCTGCCAACTGTATTTGGAAAATCGTTTGGAAAGTATGAGAGAAAAATCCTACCAGATTGCTGAGAAATTCTTGACTCAAGAGATTTTGAACAAATGGGAAAAAACAATCAAGGAGGTAGTGGATGATTCAGTTATTTGATGTATATAATCAAGAAAGTCAAGATTTGCACTATAGTCTGACTGCGGCAGGACTGTCTGATTTGACTGTGGTTATTGAACCCGATGGATTTTTACCAGATGGAGTTGTCTCACCCTTCACCTATTATTTGGGTTATGACAGGGGTAAATCCTTGTACTTTAATCAAGTTCCTGTCCCAGATTTTTGGGAGATTGCTGGTAATAATCAATTTGGGACCATCAATGATCTCAATCAAGAACGAGCAGTGATTCATTTTGCAGATGGTTTACAGGCTCGTTTAGTAAAAAAAGTCGAATGGAAAACACCAGCAGGTCGTATCTTTCAAGTAGATCACTACAATCGTTTTGGAGCTTGCTTTGCAAAGACCACCTTTGATGCTTCTGGTCAAGCTATCATGACTTCATATCGGAACGTAGATCAAAAAGAAGTTATTTTGGAAAATCATGTCACAGGTGATATTCTGTTGACCTTGGAAGGTCAAGGTTTGCGTCATTTTTCTGGTCGAGTGGCATTTATCATAGACTTCTTACAAGGTTTGAAAGTGAATCTAGACCACCTTCTCTTTAATACCCTATCTACATCGTTTTTGACTTCCTTCCATTTCCCAGACAAATCAGGTCAGGATATTCTAGTTTGGCAAGAACCACTACATGATGATATACCAGGAAATATGCAACTGATTTTGGAGAATGACCAGCTTCGAGCTAAGACCATTATCATTCCAGATTATGTGACTTATGAGCGCGCTCTGCAATTGACGGATGAAAAATTCCATCATAAGTTTAGTCACCTAGGATATCACTATCACTTTAAGCGTGATAATTTTGTTCGTTCTGATGCCTTGATAGTGACCAATTCGGACCAACTCGAGCAAATTGAAAAACTGGTGGAAAGTTTACCAAAGGTTACTTTCCGAATCGCAGCAGTGACAGAGATGTCATCCAAGTTACTGGATATGCTCCGCTATCCCAATGTCGTACTCTATCAAAATGCGAGTCCCCAAAAGATTCAGGAGCTTTATCAGTTATCAGATATCTACTTGGATATCAACTATGGGAATGAATTGCTTCAGGCTGTTCGACAGGCTTTTGAACACAACCAACTAGTCCTAGCTTTTGAAGAAACTGCCCACAACCGTCGCTATACAGCCCCAAATCATATTTTCGCTAAGGAAGCAGTTGATGGCATGATTCAAACTATTGAATTAGCTCTTTCTAACGTTAAAGAGATGGGAAGAGCTCTTGGAGATCAAGGTTACCATGCCAATTATGTGGATCCAATCATGTATCAGGAGCGGATGGAAACCATTTTAGGAGAAAGCCATGACTAAAAAAGATCTATTTTATCAAGATGTTGAAGGTCGCATGGAAGAGATGAAACAACAACCCATCAAAAAAGAAAAAGCCACACGTGGTGAAAAAATTAGTAAAACTTTCTCTTTCTTGTTGGGGTTAGTTATTTTGATCGGTTTATTATTTACCTTGATAGGACTTTTGAGGTAGTAAAATGACTGAATTATTGATAATTTTAACCATTATATTAGCTCTTTCCTTAATCATTCTTGTGACCATTCAACCAAGACAAACTCAAATATTTTCTATGGATGCTACTAGTAATATCGGAAAGCCAAGCTATTGGCAAAGCAATACGCTTGTTAAAGTCTTAACCTTACTTGTTAGTTTATCCCTATTTGTGTTGTTGCTCCTCTTTATGGTTTTAACTTTTCACTAATCGTTATCTGTATTGCTAGAACGTTTGATTTTAACAGTGAAGATTTAAAGAAATTTAAGTTTGAGGAGAAAATTTTAAGAAAACTTTTAGGAATCTAGTATATACTGTAGGCATAAGTTAAGAAGAACTTAACTTTAACTCCTAAAAATTTTTCATAATAATCTCCCTATAAAAAATCAAGTCGCCCAATCAGGCGGCTTATTTTTGTACTAATACTCAATGAAAATCAAAGAGCAAACTAGGAAGCTAGCCGCAGGCTGTACTTGAGTACGGCAAGGGGACGCTGACGTGGTTTGAAGAGATTTTCGAAGAGTATAAGATTAAGATTTTTCATGGTATAATATCTTTATGAGATTAGATAAATATTTGGTTGCCTGCGCCGTAGGAAGTCGGACAGAGGTCAAAAACTTTCTAAAGGCTGGGCGCGTGACGGTCAATGGCAAAAAGGAAAAATCTGCCAAGCTGCAAGTCAATGAAGACACAGACGAGATTTGTTTTGATGGGCAAAAGTTAGACTACGAGGAGTTTGTTTACTATATGATGAACAAGCCCCAGGGTGTTATTTCAGCAACTGAAGATCCTAAACACAAGACTGTTTTGGATTTGTTGGATGATTTAGCTCGTTCAAAGGAAGTTTTCCCAGTGGGGCGTTTGGACATTGATACGCATGGACTCTTACTCTTGACCAATGATGGCAAGTTAGCTCATGCTCTTCTTTCTCCTAAACGTCATGTGGATAAGACTTATCTGGCACAGGTCAAGGGAATCATGACCCAAGAGGATGTAGAGAAATTTGCTCAGGGGATTCCGCTGAAAGACTTTACCTGCCAACCTGCTAGACTGGAGCTTGTAACCATAGATACAGAAAAGAATCAAAGCCAAATCCGTGTGACCATTGCAGAAGGGAAGTTTCATCAGGTCAAGCGTATGGTGGCATACTGCGGTAAGGAAGTGGTGGACTTGCAACGTCTGACCATGGGAACTTTAACCTTGGATGAAAATCTAAAGCGTGGGGAATGGCGTCGCTTGACCACAGAGGAATTAGAAAACTTATTCGAAAGTGTTGGGTAAACTGTGTAATCTTTGAAAAAGGTGAGGAAAATATCCTTACCTTTTTCAGTTTTTGGTTGCTTCCTTTGTGAAAAGAGTTATAATAGACTGTAGAATAAAAGGAGGATTTTATGAACGCGATTCAAGAATCATTTACAGATAAATTATTTGCTAATTATGAAGCAAATGTCAAATACCAAGCTATCGAAAATGCTGCCAGCCACAATGGAATTTTTTCAGCCCTTGAGCGTCGTCAAAGCCATGTAGATAACACACCTGTTTTCTCACTTGATTTGACAAAGGACAAGGTCACTAACCAGAAGGCTTCTGGTCGTTGCTGGATGTTTGCGGCCCTCAACACTTTCCGTCACAAACTCATCTCTCAATACAAACTTGAAAACTTTGAATTGTCACAAGCCCACACCTTCTTCTGGGACAAGTATGAAAAATCAAACTGGTTCTTGGAGCAAGTCATTGCGACTGCAGACCAAGAATTGACAAGCCGCAAGGTTAGCTTCCTACTTCAAACCCCTCAACAAGACGGTGGACAGTGGGATATGGTGGTTGCCCTCTTTGAGAAATACGGTGTCGTTCCCAAGTCTGTTTATCCTGAGTCAGTTTCATCTAGCAACAGCCGTGAGCTCAATGCAATTCTTAACAAATTGCTTCGTCAAGATGCTCAAATCTTGCGTGACTTGCTCGCTTCTGGTGCAGACCAAGCGACTGTTCAAGCTAAGAAAGAAGACCTCTTGCAAGAAATCTTTAACTTCCTTGCTATGTCACTAGGTCTTCCACCACGTAAATTTGACTTTGCTTATCGTGATAAGGACAACAACTACCAAAGCGAAAAAGGCATCACTCCACAAGAATTTTACAAGAAATACGTTGACCTTCCACTAGAAGACTATGTTTCTGTGATCAATGCTCCAACTGCTGATAAACCTTACGGTAAATCTTATACAGTTGAGATGTTGGGAAATGTGGTTGGTAGCCGTGCAGTTCGTTACATTAACGTACCGATGGAACGCTTGAAAGAATTGGCGATTGCCCAAATGCAAACAGGAGAAACTGTCTGGTTTGGTTCAGATGTCGGCCAGCTCAGCAACCGTAAAGCCGGAATCCTTGCGACAGATGTTTATGATTTTGAATCAAGCATGGATATCCAACTCACTCAAGACAAGGCAGGACGTTTGGACTATAGCGAAAGCTTGATGACTCACGCCATGGTCTTGACAGGTGTTGATTTGGATGAAAATGGTAAATCAATCAAGTGGAAAGTTGAAAACTCTTGGGGAGACAAGGTTGGGACAGATGGTTACTTTGTTGCCTCAGATGCCTGGATGGACGAATACACTTACCAAATCGTTGTTCGTAAAGAATTACTAACAGCAG
>CAUSCX010000025.1:0-21975 GCA_963530385.1 uncultured Streptococcus sp.
TAAGTGGTTCGTCCCACGATGCTAGGCGAGTCTTCACAAAAATACGGGGAAACCCCCAAAAATCATAGGAGGTGCATAATGAGCACATACGCAATTATCAAAACTGGCGGAAAACAAGTTAAAGTTGAAGTTGGTCAAGCAGTTTACGTTGAAAAATTGAACGTTGAAGCTGGTCAAGAAGTTACTTTTAACGAAGTTGTTCTTGTTGGTGGTGAAAACACTGTTGTCGGAACTCCACTTGTTGCTGGAGCTACTGTAGTTGGAACTGTTGAAAAACAAGGAAAACAAAAGAAAGTTGTTACTTACAAGTACAAACCTAAAAAAGGTAGCCACCGTAAACAAGGTCACCGTCAACCATATACAAAAGTTGTCATCAACGCAATCAACGCTTAATTTTAAGGAGAACACATGATACAAGCAGTCTTTGAGAGAGCCGAAGATGGCGAGCTGAGGAGTGCGGAAATTACTGGACACGCCGAGAGTGGCGAATACGGCTTTGATGTCGTGTGTGCATCGGTTTCTACGCTTGCCATTAACTTTATCAATTCCATTGAGAAATTTGCAGGCTATGAACCAATCTTAGAATTAAACGAAGATGAAGGTGGCTATCTGATGGTTGAAATTCCTAGAGACCTTCCTTCACACCAGAGAGAAATGACGCAGTTATTTTTTGAATCATTTTTCTTGGGTATGGCAACCTTATCGGAGGACTCTTCTGAGTTCGTCCAAACCAGAGTTATCACAGAAAACTAACACGGAGGAAAACATTATGTTAAAAATGACTCTTAACAACTTGCAACTTTTCGCCCACAAAAAAGGTGGAGGTTCTACATCAAACGGACGTGATTCACAAGCAAAACGTCTTGGAGCTAAAGCAGCTGACGGACAAACTGTAACAGGTGGATCAATCCTTTACCGTCAACGTGGTACACACATCTATCCAGGTGTAAACGTTGGACGTGGTGGAGACGATACTTTGTTCGCTAAAGTTGAAGGCGTAGTACGCTTTGAACGTAAAGGTCGCGATAAAAAACAAGTTTCTGTTTACCCAATCGCAAAATAAAAAGGTCCAGTGAACCTTTTTATCCCGAGCCTTGAAATAAAAAGGCGAGGATGCTGAAAGTAGCATTAAATAAGGCTTTCCGAGTTTTCGGAGAGCCTATTTTTTTGTTTTGATACCCATTTTGGTACCCAAAATGATTTTTATGTAAAATTTTTGTACAATATCATCGGTTTTATTTCTTATTATTAAAAGTTGAATACTATTGCATATACTTAATAAGCCTGTCTTTCTTTACCCAATCGTAAACAAAAAATGTACAGTAAAAATTTTGTTGCCACCTTTAAAAATACAGGTGAGGAAGATTTTTAACTATATTTGATAAGTATGATAATTCTAACTGATATAACCACAGTTATCGTCTTTAATATCAAGATAGTTCTGGGCCTAATTTTTTTATAGGATTGGCTATTAGTAAGAAATATGGTATAATATAGGGTGAGACCTTCTTAATAAATAGTGAAAGAGTATAACATGAAAAAAATTGTCATTAACGGTGGGAGACCATTGAAAGGTGAAATTACGATTAGTGGCGCTAAAAATAGTGTCGTTGCCTTGATTCCTGCCATTATTTTATCAGATGATGTTGTGATTTTGGATTGTGTTCCGGACATCTCTGATGTAGCTAGTCTTATTGAGATTATGGAAATCATGGGAGCTAGTGTCAAGCGTTATGACGATGTTCTTGAGATTGATCCTCGTGGTGTTCAAAATAAACCAATGCCTTATGGTAAAATTAATAGCTTGCGTGCGTCTTATTATTTCTATGGTAGTCTTTTAGGACGTTTTGGTGAAGCAACTGTAGGTTTGCCTGGAGGGTGTGACCTAGGACCACGTCCGATTGATTTGCACTTAAAAGCATTTGAAGCTATGGGAGCTAAGACAACCTACGAGGGAGATAATATGAATCTCTCAACCCAAGGATCAAGTCTACATGGTGCGCATATCTATATGGATACTGTTAGTGTTGGTGCAACTATTAATACAATGCTAGCAGCAGTAAAAGCTAAAGGTCGAACAGTTATTGAAAATGCTGCTCGCGAACCTGAAATCATTGATGTGGCTACATTATTAAACAATATGGGAGCTCACATTCGTGGAGCAGGTACAGATATGATTACAATTGATGGTGTGGATAGCTTGCACGGAACACGCCACCAAGTCATCCCTGACCGTATCGAAGCAGGTACATATATTTCAATGGCAGCTGCAGTAGGTCATGGGATTCGAATTAATAATGTACTTTATGAGCATTTAGAAGGATTTATTGCTAAACTTGAAGAAATGGGTGTTCACATGACTGTTTCTGAAGACAGTATTTTCGTCGAAGAGCAAACAAATCTAAAGGCTGTTAATATCAAGACAGCTCCTTATCCAGGTTTCGCAACAGATCTTCAACAGCCTATTACTCCCTTGCTATTAAAAGCAGAAGGTCGTGGCACATTGATTGATACAATCTATGAAAAACGTGTCAACCATGTTTTTGAATTAGCCAAAATGAATGCAGATATTTCAACAACAAACGACCACATCCTTTATAAGGGTGGAAATCCTTTGCAGGGTGCAAAAGTTAAGGCAACAGATCTACGTGCTGGAGCTGCCTTAGTTATTGCTGGCTTGATGGCTGAAGGAAAAACAGAGATTACCAATGTTGAATTCATCCTTCGAGGCTACTCGAATATTATCGAAAAATTGCGTAATCTTGGAGCAGATATTGAGCTAATCGAAGATTAGCAATTTGAGGATTGCAATGAATATCTGGACTAAATTAGCAAAATTTTCTTTCTATGAGACGGAACGTTTATATTTCCGTCCCTTCTTTTTTACAGATGTAGATGATTTTCATCAACTTGCATCGGATCCTGAAAATCTTCAATTTATCTTTCCTGCACAAGCAAGTATTGAAGAAAGTCAGTATGCTCTTGCCAATTATTTTATGAAATCACCTTTGGGGATTTGGGCTATTTGTGATAAAAAAGAGCAAAGAATGATTGGAGCTATCAAGTTTGAAAAGCTTGATGAAATTAAGAAAGAAGCAGAAATTGGCTATTTTTTAAAGAAAAACTATTGGTCTCAGGGTTATATGACTGAAGCAGTTACCAAATTACGAGATTTATCCATGAACGAGTTTGCATTGAAGCAACTTTCGATTGTGACACATCTAGAAAATGTTGCTAGTCAGAAAGTAGCAGAAAAATCAGATTTTGTTCTTTATCGTCGTTTTAAAGGTAGCGATCGTTATACCCGAAAGATGCGGGATTATCTAGAATTCCGTTATACAAAAGGAAATCTAAATGAGTAAACACCAAGAAATATTAGCCTACTTGGAAGAATTACCAGTTGGGAAGCGTGTCAGTGTTCGTAGTATTTCAAATCGGCTGGGAGTAAGTGATGGTACGGCATATCGGGCTATCAAAGAAGCTGAAAATAGGGGACTTGTTGAAACACGTCCTCGAAGTGGAACAGTACGTGTAAAGTCAAAAAAAGTAGCTATTGAGAAATTAACGTTCGCAGAAATTGCAGAGGTTACAGGCTCGGAAGTTTTAGCTGGTCAAGCTGGATTGGATAGAGAATTTAGTAAATTCTCCATTGGAGCGATGACTGAAAAGAATATTCTTTCTTATCTTCATGATGGCGGCCTCCTTATCGTAGGAGATCGAACACGTATTCAGTTATTAGCACTTGAAAATGAAAATGCTGTCTTGGTAACAGGTGGATTTGAAGTTCACGAAGATGTTTTGCACCATGCTAATAAAAAAAATATTCCAGTATTGCGCAGTAAACATGATACATTTACAATTGCGACTATGATCAACAGAGCTTTGTCCAATGTTCAGATCAAGACAGATATTTTGACGGTTGAAAAAATCTATCGTACCAGTCATGAGTATGGTTTCCTACAGGAAACAGATACTGTCAAAGATTATCTAGACTTGGTTCGTAAGAATAGGACGAGCCGTTTCCCTGTCATCAATCAGCATCAGGTTGTTGTTGGTGTAGTTACTATGCGTGATGCTGGAGATAAATCACCTGGTACAACGATAGATAAGGTCATGACAAGGACAGTCTATATGACTGGTTTAGCGACGAATATAGCTAACGTTAGCCAGAGAATGATTGCTGAAGACTTTGAAATGGTACCTGTTGTGAGAAGCAATCAAACCTTACTTGGTGTTATTACTAGACGGGATGTCATGGAAAAGATGAGTCGCTCTCAAGTTTCAGCTTTACCAACATTTTCAGAACAGGTTGGTCAGAAGTTATCTTACCACCATGACGAAGTTGTCATTACGGTTGAACCATTTATGTTGGAAAAAAATGGAGTCCTTGCAAATGGAGTTCTTTCGGAAATATTGACCCATATGACGCAAGATCTGGTTGTGAATAGCGGACGTAACCTTATCATTGAACAAATGTTGATTTATTTCTTACAAGCTGTTCAGATTGATGATACCTTGCGGATTCAGGCTAGAATTATTCATCATACGAGAAGGTCAGCTATTATTGACTATGACATTTATATCAATCATCAAATCGTATCAAAAGCAAATGTTACTGTAAAAATTAATTAAAACTAGGAGAAAACATGATTACATTAAAATCAGCTAGAGAAATCGAAGCAATGGATAAAGCTGGCGATTTTCTTGCCAGTATTCACATCGGTTTGCGTAACATCATCAAACCAGGTGTAGATATGTGGGAAGTAGAAGAATATGTGCGTCGTCGTTGTAAAGAAGAAAATTTCCTTCCACTACAAATCGGTGTTGATGGGGCAATGATGGATTATCCTTATGCCACTTGCTGTTCACTCAATGACGAAGTAGCCCATGCTTTTCCACGCCACTATATTTTGAAGGAAGGCGATTTGCTGAAGGTTGATATGGTCCTTGGTGGGCCAATCGCTAAGTCTGACCTCAATGTCTCTAAACTCAACTTTAACAACGTTGAGCAGATGAAAAAATATACTCAAAACTTTACGGGCGGCTTGGCAGATTCTTGTTGGGCATACGCTGTTGGAAAACCGTCAGAAGAAGTTAAAAACTTAATGGACGTGACCAAGGAAGCTATGTACATTGGTATTGAAAAAGCTGTTGTAGGAAACCGTATTGGAGATATTGGAGCTGCTATTCAGGAATATGCTGAAAGTCGTGGTTACGGCGTTGTTCGTGATCTTGTAGGACACGGTGTTGGTCCAACTATGCATGAAGAACCAATGGTTCCTAACTATGGTATCGCAGGTCGCGGTCTCCGCCTTCGTGAAGGCATGGTTTTGACAATCGAACCTATGATCAATACAGGTGATTGGGAAATCGATACAGATATGAAAACAGGTTGGGCACATAAAACAATCGATGGTGGACTATCATGTCAGTACGAGCATCAGTTTGTTATTACTAAAGATGGGCCTGTAATCTTGACAAGTCAAGGTGAAGAGGGAACTTATTAAGAGTCTGGGACAAAAAGTTTTTGATCTTAGGAATTCTTTATTATAAATTTTAAAAATCGATAGATTAGACAAAAAAACGAACAAGACAGTATTCTGAGTATCAGAGAACTCGTTTTGTTCGCTTTTTATATTTAAGGTTAGACTTTTGTCCCAGGCTCTTCTTTCAAGTTGAAAATTAATTTGCGTAGCGGATTTCTTACAAACGTTATCTTTTATAGTAAAATAAAAGATAACTATATGAAAGAAGGTTCTTAATTGGAAAGTATTTTATTTTTTATTTCTGTCTTTATAGCTGGGGTCTTGTCATTCTTTTCTCCCTGTATCTTTCCCCTGTTACCAGTCTACGCAGGTGTTCTGTTGGATGATCAAGAGGAGTCAAAGACATTTCGTTTTTTGGGTAAAGATGTTGCCTGGTCAGGATTGATTCGGACACTCTGTTTCATTGCGGGTATCTCTCTCATCTTCTTTATTCTTGGATTTGGAGCAGGATTCCTTGGGAATTTACTTTATGCTGACTGGTTCCGTTATGTCATGGGAATCATGATTATTATACTGGGATTGCATCAGATGGAAATTCTTCACTTACAAAAATTAGAGGTACAAAAAACAGTAACATTTAAGCAAAAACAGTCTAGCAAATATTTGTCGGCCTTTTTACTGGGTATCAGCTTCAGCTTTGGCTGGACTCCATGTATAGGCCCAGTTTTAAGTTCTGTTTTAGCACTGGCTGCCTCAGGAGGAAATGGAGCTCTTCAGGGGGCCTTATTAACCCTCATTTACACTCTCGGAATGGCGCTTCCATTTTTAGTTCTGGCCTTGGCATCAGGTCTTGTCATGCCTTATTTTAGTAGAATCAAATCCCACATACTTTTATTGAAGAAAATTGGTGGTTTATTGATCATTCTCATGGGAATTTTATTAATGTTGGGACAGTTAAATGTCTTATCTGGAATATTAGGATAAAAGGAGTTATCTATGAAAAAAATTATCTATTTTGGCCTTAGTTTCTTGTCTCTCTTTCTTCTGATTGCTTGTGGCAAGGAAGAGAAAAAATCAAGTCCACAAAATCAATCAAATCAGACACAACAAGCTCCTGTGAAGCAAGTAGCTATTGGAGCAGAAGCACCTGATTTTACGCTTCAATCAATGGATGGAAAAGAAGTGAAATTATCTGATTTTAAAGGTAAAAAAGTTTATCTTAAATTTTGGGCATCTTGGTGTGGACCATGTAAGAAGAGTATGCCAGAATTGATGGAGCTTGCTGCTAAGGAAGATCGTGATTTCGAAATTTTATCTGTTATTGCTCCAGGGCTTCAAGGTGAAAAAACGATAGACCAATTTCCAAAGTGGTTTGAAGAACAAGGTTATAAAGGCATCCCTGTTTTATATGATACAAAAGGAGCTGTTTTTCAAGATTATCAAATTCGAAGCATCCCTACAGAGTATCTAATTGATTCACAGGGTAAAATTGCTAAGATTCAATTAGGTGCAATTAGTAATGCAGATGCAGAAGCAGCTTTTGCTCAAATGAAATAAAGTAATGAAATATAAAAATGTCTAGGCAAACCGTCTAGACATTTTTTCTAACTTAAATTAGTTTTTTGAAGCAGCTTGGAATTCAGGATTTTTCCATGCTTCGTCAATAATAGCCTGCAATTCTTTTGCTGAAGCTTGCATTTTTTGAGTTTCAGCATCGTTCAATGGGATGTTAACTGGACGAACAATACCGTGTGCACCAACAACAGCTGGTTGACCGATAAATACGTTCTTAACTCCGTACTGTCCTTCTTGGAAGACTGAAAGTGGAAGTACTGCATTTTCATCATCAAGGATAGCTCTTGTAATACGAGCAAGCGCTACAGCGATACCATAGTAAGTAGCACCTTTTTTATTGATGATTGTGTAGGCAGCGTCACGTACGCCTTCGAACAATTCAATTAATTCAGTTTCTTGAACGTTTTGAGTGTCTTTCAAGAATTCTTCAAGGTTTACACCAGCAATGTTAGCGTGTGACCAAACAGCGAATTCTGAGTCACCGTGTTCACCCATGATGTAGGCGTGAACTGAACGAGCATCTACATCCAATTTTTCAGCAAGAGCTTGACGGAAACGAGCTGAGTCAAGTGAAGTACCTGAACCGATAACACGTTCTTTAGGGAATCCAGAGAATTTCCAAGTAGAGTAAGTCAAGACGTCAACTGGGTTTGCAGCAACAAGGAAGATACCTTTGAAACCTGATTCAACAACTTGAGTTACGATTGATTTGTTGATAGCAAGGTTTTTACCTACAAGGTCAAGACGAGTTTCACCTGGTTTTTGAGGTGCACCAGCAGTGATAACAACTAGATCGGCATCTGCACAGTCTTCGTACTTAGCTGCGTAGATCTTCTTAGGTGAAGTGAAGGCAAGGGCGTGGCTAAGGTCAAGAGCATCACCGACAGCCTTTTCAAACAATTGAGGAATTTCAATGATACCAAGTTCTTGAGCGATACCTTGGTTTACGAGTGCGAAAGCGTAAGATGAACCTACGGCACCGTCACCAACAAGGATGACTTTTTTGTGTTGTTTAGTTGCAGTCATGAGTCTAAACATCTCCTTCATTTTTTTTGGGATTTCCCATTTACCTTCATTTTAGCACTTTTAAAAAACTTTGTCACGGATAACCTATTTACTTTTTTATGTAAACGTTTTAGAGGTTTCTGAAGACTGAAATAGACAAGAATTTATGGTATAATAATACTAGTTATTAATAGTGAAATGAGGCATTTGTTAATGCAGGATAAAAATTTAGTAAATGTCAATTTGACAAAGGAGATGAAGACCAGCTTTATCGACTACGCTATGAGTGTTATCGTAGCTCGAGCTCTTCCTGATGTCTGCGATGGACTAAAACCTGTTCACCGCCGTATTTTATATGGAATGAATGAATTGGGAGTGACGCCTGATAAACCTCATAAAAAATCTGCCCGTATTACTGGGGATGTTATGGGTAAATATCACCCACACGGAGATTCCTCAATCTATGAAGCTATGGTCCGTATGGCACAATGGTGGAGTTACCGTTACATGCTTGTAGACGGACATGGAAACTTTGGTTCCATGGATGGTGATGGAGCTGCTGCCCAACGTTATACCGAAGCACGTATGAGCAAGATTGCTCTTGAAATGCTTCGTGATATCAATAAAAATACAGTTGATTTTGTAGATAACTATGATGCCAATGAGCGGGAACCGCTTGTTTTACCAGCTCGTTTTCCAAATCTTTTGGTCAATGGAGCTACAGGTATCGCTGTTGGTATGGCGACCAATATTCCGCCACATAACTTGGGTGAAACCATTGATGCGGTTAAGTTGGTGATGGATAATCCAGAAGTTACGACCAAGGACTTGATGGAAGTACTCCCTGGGCCTGACTTCCCAACTGGTGCCCTTGTTATGGGGAAATCAGGGATTCATAAGGCCTATGAAACAGGAAAAGGCTCCATTGTTCTTCGTTCCCGTACAGAAATCGAGGAAACAAAAACTGGTCGCGAACGTATCGTTGTAACAGAATTTCCATACATGGTTAACAAGACTAAAGTGCATGAACACATTGTACGCTTAGTACAAGAAAAACGGATCGAAGGTATTACAGCTGTTCGTGACGAATCTAACCGTGAAGGTGTTCGCTTTGTTATCGAAGTGAAACGTGATGCGTCAGCCAATGTTATTTTGAACAACTTGTTCAAGATGACTCAGATGCAAACTAGCTTTGGATTTAACATGCTGGCTATCCAGAATGGTGTACCAAAGATTCTCTCTCTTCGTCAAATCTTGGATGCTTATATTGAGCACCAAAAAGAAGTGGTGACTCGTCGTACTCAATTTGACAAAGAGAAAGCTGAAGCGCGTGCACACATCTTAGAAGGTTTGTTAATTGCTCTTGACCACATTGACGAAGTCATTCGTATCATTCGTGCCAGTGAAACGGATGAAGAGGCTCAAGCAGAATTGATGAGCAAGTTCAAGCTTTCTGAGCGCCAAAGTCAAGCAATTCTCGATATGCGTCTTCGCCGTTTGACTGGTTTGGAACGTGATAAGATTCAGTCAGAATATGACGAACTCATTGCCTTGATCGCTGATTTGACAGACATTCTTGCAAAACCAGAACGTGTAGCACAAATCATCAAAGAAGAACTGGATGAAGTCAAACGTAAGTTTGGTGATCAACGTCGTACTGAATTAATGGTTGGTGAAGTCTTGACGCTTGAAGACGAAGACTTGATTGAAGAGTCTGATGTTCTCATCACTCTATCAAATAAAGGTTATATCAAACGTTTGGACCAAGATGAATTTACAGCTCAAAAACGTGGTGGACGTGGTGTTCAAGGAACTGGAGTTAAGGACGATGATTTTGTGCGTGAATTGGTTTCAACCAGCACTCACGATCATTTGCTATTCTTTACTAATAAAGGACGTGTGTATCGTCTTAAGGGGTATGAAATTCCAGAGTATGGTCGCACTGCTAAGGGCTTGCCAGTCGTCAATCTTTTGAAACTGGATGAGGGAGAAAGCATTCAAACTATTATCAATGTTGAATCAGAACGTAGTGATGATGCTTACCTCTTCTTTACAACTCGTGCTGGTATTGTTAAGAGAACCAGCGTTAAAGAATTCGCAAACATTCGCCAAAATGGTCTCAAAGCCTTGAATCTGAAAGATGAGGATGAGTTGATTAATGTCTTACTAACTGAAAAAGACACGGATATCATCATCGGAACCAAACTAGGTTATGCAGTTCGTTTCAATCAGTCTTCAGTTCGTAGTATGAGTCGTATCGCCACTGGTGTTAAAGGGGTAAACCTTCGTGAAGGTGATGCAGTAGTAGGAGCGAGAGTGATCACTGACCAAGATGAAGTCCTCATTATCACCGAAAAAGGATACGGTAAGCGTACAGTTGCCACTGAATATCCAACTAAAGGTCGTGCTGGTAAAGGAATGAAAACAGCTAATGTTACTGAAAAAAATGGTCCTCTGGCTGGTCTCTTAACAGTAAACGGTGATGAAGACTTGATGATTATCACTGACACAGGTGTTATGATTCGAACAAATGTAGCCAATATTTCACAAACGGGGCGTTCAACTATGGGAGTAAAAGTGATGCGTCTAGATCAAGATGCTAAGATTGTGACTTTTACAAGTGTTGCAGCAGCAGAAAAAGAAGAAGTTGGGGCAGAACAGGAAACAGAAAGTGAAGCATAATGTCTCAAAAAAAGAATAAAAGTAAAAAAAATAAACGTAAGAATCTACTGATTAACATACTGGCAGGATTCCTAATCTTGTTATCTATCGCTTTAATCTTCAATGCCAATATTCGTGATATGTTCATGATTTGGAACACTAATAAGTATCAGGTCAGTCAAGTAACTAAGGAAGAGATTGAGGAGAATAAAGAAGCAGAAGGAAATTTCGATTTTGATTCTGTAAAATCACTTTCCTCGGAGGCAGTCCTCTCAGCTCAGTGGAATTCACAGCAACTTCCGGTTATTGGAGGGATTGCCATTCCAGAGCTTGAAATGAATCTACCAATATTTAAGGGACTCGATAATATTAACCTCTTTTATGGTGCTGGGACAATGAAAGCCAATCAGGTAATGGGGGAAGGAAATTATTCTCTAGCAAGTCACCGTATCTTTGCAGGTGAACATGCAGATAAGAAATTATTCTCTCCTCTTGCTCGCGCTGAGAAAGGGATGAAAATTTATCTCACTGATAAAGAAAAAGTCTATACATACGAGATTGAAGAAGTTAAAATTGTAACTCCTGATCGCGTAGATGTAATTGACGAACGTGATGGGATTAAAGAGATTACTTTGGTAACCTGTGAAGATGCTAATGCAGTTGAGAGAATTATCGTTAAAGGGAATTTGACAGAGATAAAATCTTATGCAGAAACTCCATCAGATATCTTAGAAGCCTTTAATAAACCCTATAAACAATTTTATGAATAGTAGAAGAGGTTGGGACAAAAGAGCCCGACCTCATTTTTTATTAGCAATCAAACTTTGACGCGGTAGCTGATTGAACTTTTTGTTCGTCTTTTAGACTCCAAAAAGCTCCTAATCATCCTCGCGGGGCTGGGACTACGAAATCGAGACTTTGTCTATCGATTTCTGTCCCACCGCCTTTTCTTGTCAATTTCAGAAAATAGATAGGAAAAAGACTTTTCAATTTTGGTAAAAAGTAGTATAATGTTTCTATTATAGAAATTTTTAGAAAATTCCGAAAGAGGTTTGTTATGGGATACACAGTTGCTGTTGTCGGCGCTACAGGTGCCGTTGGTGCTCAAATGATCAAAATGTTGGAAGAATCAACTCTTCCGATCGATAAGATTCGTTACCTTGCGTCTGCACGTTCTGCAGGAAAGGTCTTACAATTCAAAGGTCAAGATGTGACCATCGAAGAAACAACAGAAGATGCTTTTGAAGGGGTTGATATTGCTCTTTTCTCAGCTGGTGGGTCAACTTCTGCAAAATACGCACCTTATGCTGTTAAGGCAGGCGCAGTCGTCGTAGATAACACTTCTTACTTCCGTCAAAATCCAGATGTACCATTGGTTGTTCCTGAAGTGAATGCTCACGCCCTTGATGCTCACAACGGAATCATCTCTTGTCCTAACTGTTCAACTATTCAAATGATGGTAGCTCTTGAACCAGTTCGTCAGAAATGGGGCTTGGACCGTATTATCGTATCAACTTATCAAGCAGTTTCAGGTGCTGGTATGGGAGCAATTCTTGAAACCCAACGTGAGCTTCGTGAAGTCTTGAATGACGGTGTGAATCCACGTGAAGTCAAAGCTGAAATCTTGCCTTCAGGTGGCGATAAGAAACACTATCCAATTGCCTTCAATGCTCTTCCACAAATTGATGTTTTCACTGATAATGACTACACTTACGAAGAAATGAAGATGACCAATGAAACCAAGAAAATCATGGAAGACGATAGCATTGCCGTATCAGCAACATGTGTACGTATTCCAGTTTTGTCAGCTCACTCTGAGTCAGTCTATATTGAAACAAAAGAAGTAGCACCAATCGAAGAAGTGAAAGCAGCTATTGCTGCCTTCCCAGGTGCGGTTCTTGAAGATGATGTTGCTCACCAAATCTATCCTCAAGCAGTAAATGCTGTTGGTTCACGTGATACATTTGTTGGACGTATCCGTAAAGACTTGGATGCAGAAAAAGGTATTCATATGTGGGTAGTATCTGATAATCTTCTTAAAGGTGCAGCTTGGAACTCAGTTCAAATCGCAGAAACACTTCACGAACGTGGTCTAGTACGCCCAACAGCTGAATTAAAATTTGAATTGAAATAATGTGTAGGAGTTCATTTGAACTCCTTCTTTAAAATAGAGAGGTGTTTTGTATGTCTTATCAAGATTTAAAAGATTGTAAAATTATCACGGCCTTTATTACTCCTTTTCATGAAGATGGGTCAATCAATTTCGATGCCATTCCAAAGTTGATTGAACATTTATTAGCACATCATACAGACGGAATTCTCCTAGCAGGAACAACTGCTGAGAGTCCGACTCTAACTCACGATGAGGAGTTGCAGTTGTTTGCGGCTGTTCAAAAGGTTGTCAACGGCCGAGTTCCTTTAATCGCTGGTGTTGGTACCAATGACACACGAGACTCTATTGAGTTCGTCAAAGAGGTAGCAGAGTTTGGCGGTTTTGCGGCTGGTCTTGCGATTGTTCCTTACTACAATAAGCCATCTCAAGAAGGTATGTACCAACACTTTAAAGCTATTGCAGACGCATCTGATTTGCCTATTATAATCTATAACATTCCAGGTCGTGTAGTTGTAGAAATGACTCCAGATACCTTACTTCGTTTGGCGGAACATCCAAATATTATCGGTGTCAAAGAATGTACCAGTCTTGCCAATATGGCTTACTTGATTGAGCATAAGCCAGAAGAATTCTTGGTATACACTGGTGAGGATGGAGATGCCTTCCATGCTATGAACCTTGGTGCAGACGGAGTTATATCTGTTGCTTCCCACACAAATGGGGATGAGATGCATGAAATGTTCACTGCAATCGAAGAAAGTGATATGAAGAAAGCGGCAGCTATTCAACGTAAATTTATTCCTAAAGTTAATGCTCTATTCTCTTACCCGAGTCCGGCACCTGTTAAGGCGGTACTCAACTATATGGGATTCGAAGCTGGGCCTACTCGTCTACCTTTGGTTCCTGCGCCTGAAGAGGATGCTAAACGCATTATCAAGGTTGTTATTGATGGGGATTACGAAGCAACCAAGGCAACTGTCACCGGAGTTCTTCGTCCTGATTACTAAAATTTTCATTATTAATAATAGAAACTTTCTAAACAAGTCAATTTGTTGGGAAGTTTTTTTCTTTTTTAACGAATAAATAGATAGAGAGAAAAATAAGGAGTCTATCATGAAAATTAAGATTGATAATTTTGAGATTTATAAGTTAAAACAAGCAGGTCTAAGTAATCAACAAGTTCTAAAGGTTCTTCAATATGGAGAAATTTATGATCAGGAATTAAGCTTAGAAACGATAGCAGAAGCATCTGAGTGTAGAAATCCAGTGGTTTTTATGGAACGTTACCATAAACTCACCTTTGAAAATATGGAGAGATTAAGAAGTGACTTCGAAAAATTTCCCTCATTTTCCATTCTAGACGATGTCTATCCCTTTGCTCTCAGTGAAATCTATGATGCTCCAGTATTATTATTTTATAAGGGCGATTTAAATCTCTTAAAGTTGCCTAAGATTGCGGTTGTAGGCAGTCGCTCTTGTAGTCAAACAGGGACAAAATCGGTCCGCAAGGTTATTGAAGAACTGGAGAATGAACTAGTCATTGTCAGTGGGCTTGCTAGAGGGATTGATACGGCAGCCCATATGTCTATTCTTCAAGGTGGTGGAAAAACTATTGCAGTTATAGGGACTGGCTTGGATGTCTATTATCCTCGATCTAATAAACGACTACAGGACTACATCGGTGAATATCATTTGCTACTGAGTGAATATGGACCTGGTGAAGAGCCCTTGAAATATCACTTTCCAGCAAGAAATCGAATTATTGCTGGCCTATGTATGGGTGTCATCGTTGCTGAGGCAAAGATGAGATCTGGTAGTTTGATTACCTGTGAGCGAGCTATGGAAGAAGGAAGAGATGTTTTTGCTATTCCAGGTAGCATTTTAGATGGTCGTTCAGATGGTTGTCATCACTTGGTTCAAGAAGGTGCAAAACTTGTTTCGAGTGGTCAGGATGTGCTAGCAGAATTTGAATTTTAAGAGCCAGCAAGGTTTTATCGGTTAAACTTTTCTTCTATATATAAGAGTTAAGTCTTGACAGGTTTTTAAAAATGGTTTACACTTTATAAAGTTTATTACTTTGAAAAGGTGTGATACTGTGGCTACGGCAACAAAGAAGAAAAAATCAACAGTTAAAAAAAATCTAGTAATCGTGGAGTCGCCTGCAAAGGCTAAAACGATTGAGAAATACCTGGGCAGAAATTATAAGGTTTTAGCCAGTGTTGGTCATATTCGTGATTTGAAAAAATCCAGTATGTCAGTCGATGTAGAAAATAATTATGAACCCCAATATATCAATATTCGTGGGAAAGGTCCTCTGATCAATGACTTGAAAAAAGAAGCTAAAAAAGCCAGTAAAGTCTTTCTCGCAAGTGACCCGGACCGCGAAGGAGAAGCAATTTCTTGGCACTTAGCTCATATTCTGAATCTAGATAAAAATGATGCTAACCGTGTTGTTTTCAACGAGATTACCAAGGATGCGGTAAAAAATGCCTTTAAAGAACCTCGTAAGATTGATATGGATTTGGTGGATGCCCAACAAGCCCGTCGTGTCTTGGACCGCTTGGTAGGTTATTCTATTTCACCAATTTTATGGAAAAAGGTGAAAAAGGGCTTATCAGCTGGCCGTGTTCAGTCTGTTGCGCTCAAGTTAATCATTGACCGTGAAAATGAGATCAATGCTTTTCAACCAGAAGAGTATTGGACGATTGATGGAGTCTTTAAAAAGGGGACTAAGCAATTCCAAGCATCCTTCTATGGAATGAATGGCAAGAAGATGAAATTGGCTAGCAACGAAGAGGTCAAAGAAGTCTTGTCTCACCTATCTAGCAAAGACTTTACAGTTGATCAGGTAGATAAAAAAGAACGCAAGCGTAACGCTCCACTACCTTATACTACCTCAACTATGCAGATGGATGCAGCTAACAAGATCAATTTCCGTACTCGAAAGACCATGATGGTTGCCCAGCAACTCTATGAAGGGATTAATATTGGTACGGGTGTCCAAGGTTTGATCACCTATATGCGTACAGACTCGACTCGTATCAGTCCAGTTGCACAAAATGAAGCTGCAAGCTACATCAATGAACGTTTTGGTAGTAAGTATTCTAAGCATGGTAGCAAGGTCAAAAATGCTACTGGTGCTCAAGATGCCCATGAGGCTATTCGCCCATCAAGTGTCTTTAATACACCTGAAAAGATTGCTAAATACTTAGACAAAGACCAACTAAAACTCTATACCCTTATCTGGAACCGTTTTGTAGCGAGTCAGATGACTGGTGCCATCTTTGATACCATGGCTGTTAAGCTCTCTCAAAATGGAGTTCAATTTGCAGCAAATGGCAGTCAGGTTAAATTTGATGGTTACTTGGCCATTTACAATGACTCAGATAAGAATAAGATGTTGCCGGACATGGCAGTTGGTGATGTGGTCAAACAGGTCAATAGTAAACCTGAGCAACACTTTACTCAACCCCCAGCACGTTATTCGGAAGCAACACTAATTAAGACCTTGGAAGAAAATGGGGTTGGACGTCCATCAACTTATGCACCTACCATTGAAACCATTCAAAAGCGCTATTATGTGCGTTTGGCAGCCAAGCGTTTTGAACCGACAGAGTTGGGAGAAATTGTTAACAAACTGATTGTTGAATACTTCCCAGATATCGTCAATGTAACTTTTACAGCTGAAATGGAAGGTAAACTAGATGATGTCGAAGTCGGAAAAGAACAATGGCAACGAGTCATTGATGAATTTTACAAACCCTTCTCTAAAGAGGTTGCCAAAGCCGAAGAGGAAATGGAAAAAATCCAAATCAAGGATGAGCCAGCAGGATTTGATTGTGAAGAGTGTGGTAGTCCGATGGTCATTAAACTTGGTCGTTTTGGTAAGTTTTATGCTTGTAGCAATTTCCCAGATTGCCGTCATACACAGGCTATCGTGAAAGAGATTGGTGTTGAGTGTCCAAGCTGTCATCAAGGACAAATTATTGAACGAAAAACTAAGCGTAATCGTATCTTCTATGGTTGCAATCGCTATCCAGAGTGTGAATTCACTTCTTGGGACAAGCCTGTAGGGCGAGATTGTCCAAAATGTGGAAACTTCCTCATGGAGAAAAAAGTCCGTGGTGGCGGTAAGCAAATCGTTTGTAGCAATGGTGATTACGAAGAAGAAAAAATCAAATAAAAAAATGAGTCCTGAAACTAAATTTCAGGCTCTTTTTGATTAGTGCTTGACAAAATTCATCATTGTATGCGAAACTAGAAGAAGATTATTTTATACTCAATGAAAATCAAAGAGCAAACTAGGAAGCTAGCCGCAGGCTGCTCAAAGCACTGCTTTGAGGTTGCAGATAGAACTGACGAAGTCAGTAACATATATACGGTAAGGCGACGCTGACGTGGTTTGAATTTGATTTTCGAAGAGTATTAACTAGGAGAAGTTATGCGTATTTTCTATCTGATTATTGGATTTCTGTCATTAGCTCTGGCTATTGTTGGAGTTGTTTTGCCTTTGTTACCTACGACTCCTTTTCTTCTGTTGTCTATTGCTTGTTTTTCCAGAAGTTCCAAGCGTTTTGAAGATTGGCTTTATCATACCAAACTTTATCAGACTTACGTGGCGGACTTTCGTGAGACCAAGTCTATTGCGCGTGAACGTAAGAAAAAAATTATTGTATCGATTTATATCTTGATGGGAATTTCCATTTATTTTGCGCCTCTTTTACCAGTTAAAATCGGTTTGGGATGTTTAACCATCTTTATTACCTACTATCTTTTTAAGGTGATTCCTGATAAAGAATAGCTTTAATAAGTAAAGATTTCCCTTGATAAAAATAAAAACATATTCAAAATAATATGATATAATAAATTCAAACTAATCTTCAAGGAGTATCAAATGATTTACGAATTTTGTGCTGAAAATGTAACCTTGCTTGAAAAAGCTATGCAAGCAGGAGCTCGTCGTATTGAACTCTGTGATAATTTAGCAGTTGGTGGAACAACTCCAAGTTACGGAGTTACCAAGGCGGCTGTGGAACTGGCTGCCGACTACGATACGACCATTATGACTATGATTCGCCCACGTGGTGGTGATTTTGTCTACAATGATTTAGAAGTTGCCATCATGCTTGAGGATATTGCTCTAACTTCTCAGGCAGGTAGTCAAGGAGTTGTCTTTGGTGCATTGACATCAGATAAGAAGTTGGACAAAGCCAACCTTGAAAAATTGATTGATGCATCTAAAGGCATGGAAATTGTCTTTCACATGGCCTTTGATGAATTGAGCGATGAAGATCAGTTAGAAGCTATTGATTGGCTCAGTCAAGCTGGAGTAAGACGTATCTTAACTCGTGCTGGTGTATCTGGCGACTCTTTAGAGAAACGCTTTGCTCACTATCACAAAATTTTAGAACACGCTGCAGGAAAAATTGAAATTTTACCTGGTGGAGGGATTGACATGGACAACCGTCAAACCTTTATCGACCAACTGGGTGTGACACAATTACATGGAACTAAGGTTGTCTTTTAAAAAATAGAAAGGAACTGCTAGCTTTTGGTAGCAGTTTTCGCTTATGTTTGAAATTTTTAAAGCTTATCAGTTTAATAGTAAAAAAGCCAAAGAGTATGGATTTGTAGAAAATCAAGGCGTATGGACCCATAGTTCGACTATCTTGCAGGGAGACTTTCACATGATGGTTACAGTTGAGGATGGAGACTTAAGTTTTCAAGTTTATGACCAAGAAACTGGCGATCTTTATCCTCAAGTTCATATGGAAAGTATGAGAGGTACGTTTGTTGGAACTGTTCGAGAGGCTTGTTTAGAAGTACTTTATGACATTCGAAAGGCCTGTTTTGACGTGCAGGAATTTCTCTGTCCACAGACCAAGAGAATCATGACTCGTGTTCAAGAAAAGTATGAAAATCAATTGGAATATCTATGGGAGAAATCCCCTGATACAGCTGTTTTGCGCCATGAGGATAATCAAAAGTGGTATGCGGTTCTTATGAAGATTTCTTGGGATAAGCTTGAAAAGGGCAGAGAAGGATTAGTGGAAGCAATCAATCTCAAACATGATCAAGTGTCTGATTTGTTGGTAAAAAAAGGGATTTATCCAGCCTTTCATATGAACAAGCGCTACTGGATTAGTGTGCCACTGGATGACAGTTTATCAGATGAAGAGATGCTAAAATTGATCGAAAAAAGCTGGAACTTGACCTTGAAAAAGTAATTAGATTTACTTGATTTTTCAAATACTTTCAATTGGCAAAATATTCTTTACTGAAGAAATTTTCAGAAAATATTGGATTTTTTCTTGACATGTGTTTTTTCCTATGCTAAAATACTAAACAAGATATCAAACGAAGGAGAAAGTTAAACATGAAAACAGCTAAGTTTAATCAATTTGCTTTGTTGTTGAGGTACTCGGGCTAGTGCAGAAGCATTAGTCCTGTTTGGCTTACCAAGCGGGAGTAAATCAACATCTCGCTTGGAACTCCGAGCGAGATGTTTTTTTAAACCAAATTTAGAAAAGGGGAAATCTTATGAGAACAGTTGAATTTCTAGATACTAGCCTTCGAGATGGTGAGCAGACACCAGGTGTTAATTTCTCTATTAAGGAAAAGATTGCCATCGCAAGACAACTGGAAAAATGGGGAATTTCGGCAATTGAAGCTGGTTTTCCAGCAGCTAGTCCTGACTCATTTACTGCAGTTCAGGAAATTGCAAAAGTCTTGAAGAAAACAGCGGTGACTGGTTTAGCTCGCTCTGTTAAATCAGATATTGACGCTTGTTATGAAGCACTTAAGGATGCTAAGTATCCACAAATCCATGTTTTTATCGCTACTAGTCCTATCCATCGTGAATTTAAGTTGAATAAAAGCAAAGAGGAAATTTTGGAAGCTATTAAAGAGCATGTTTCCTATGCACGTTGTAAATTTGAAGTGGTGGAATTCTCTCCTGAAGACGCGACTAGAACTGAACTGGACTTTCTCCTACAAGTTGTTCAAACAGCGGTAGATGCAGGGGCAACCTATATCAATATTCCTGACACGGTTGGTTTTACCACACCCGAGGAATATGGGAATATCTTCAAGTATCTGATCGACAATGTTAAAACCGACCGTCAGATTATTTATTCGCCTCACTGTCATGATGACCTCGGAATGGCAGTTGCAAATAGCCTTGCTGCTGTTAAAAATGGTGCGGGGCGTGTTGAAGGAACCATTAACGGTATTGGAGAACGAGCTGGGAATGCTGCTTTAGAAGAAATAGCAGTAGCCCTCAATATTCGACAAGATTATTATCAAGCAGAGACAAGTATCGTCCTAAACGAAACGATTAATACGTCCGAAATGGTCTCTCGCTTCTCAGGAATTCCAGTTCCTAAAAATAAGGCGGTTGTTGGAGGAAATGCCTTCTCTCACGAATCAGGTATTCACCAAGATGGCGTTCTTAAAAATCCTCTTACTTATGAAATCATCACACCTGAATTGGTTGGTGTCAAAAGTAACAGTCTTCCGCTCGGTAAATTGTCTGGTCGTCATGCCTTTGTAGAAAAACTGAGAGACTTAGCCCTAGATTTTACAGACGAAGACATCAAACCACTTTTTGCTAAGTTCAAGGCCTTGGCAGATAAGAAGCACGAAATCACTGATGCTGATATTCGAGCTCTGGTAGCCGGAACCATGGTTGAAAATCCAGAAGGCTTTCACTTTGATGACTTGCAACTTCAAACCCATACAGATAACACAATTGAAGCACTTGTTAGTCTAGCAAATATGGATGGTGAGAAGGTCGATTTTACAGCTACAGGTCAAGGTTCTGTTGAAGCTATTTTCAACGCTATTGATAAATTCTTTAATCAATCGGTTCGCTTAGTGTCCTATACTATTGACGCGGTAACAGATGGAATCGATGCCCAGGCACGTGTATTAGTCACTGTTGAAAACAGAGATACAGAGACTATCTTTAACGCAGCCGGGCTTGATTTCGATGTGTTAAAGGCTTCGGCTATTGCTTATATCAATGCTAATACCTTTGTTCAAAAAGAGAATGCTGGCGAGATGGGAACAACAGTTTCCTATCGCGACATGCCTAGCGTGTAAAGGAGAAAGCTATGACAAGGAAAATAGTTGCCCTAGCAGGTGATGGTATCGGCCCAGAAATCATGGAAGCTGGTTTAGAAGTTCTAGCATCTATATCCGAAAAAACAGGCTTTGACTATGAGATAGATAGACGACCTTTTGGCGGTGCAGGAATTGATGCTACAGGACACCCCTTACCAGAAGCAACACTAAAGGCTGCAAGAGAAGCGGACGCTATCCTCCTTGCTGCAATCGGTAGTCCTCAGTATGATGATGCTCCAGTTCGACCCGAACAAGGGCTTTTGGCACTCCGCAAGGAACTTAATCTCTATGCTAATATTCGTCCGGTTAAAATATTTGAGAGTCTCAAGCACTTATCACCTCTTAAGCCAGAACGAATAACTGGTGTTGACTTTGTAGTAGTACGTGAGTTGACAGGAGGAATTTACTTTGGAGAACATATCCTTGAAGAAAAAAAAGCGCGTGATATTAATGATTATAGTTATGAGGAGGTAGAGCGGATTATTCGTAAGGCCTTTGAAATTGCAAGAAGTCGGAGAAAAATCCTTACCAGTATTGATAAGCAAAATGTTTTGGCAACATCAAAACTTTGGCGAAGAGTGGCTGAGGAAGTCGCAAAAGATTATCCCGACGTAACCTTGGAACACCAGCTAGTCGACTCAGCTGCTATGATCATGATTACTAATCCAGCCAAGTTCGATGTTATCGTAACAGAAAATCTTTTTGGAGATATCTTATCTGATGAATCAAGTGTTCTATCAGGTACACTCGGGGTTATGCCATCAGCCAGCCACTCTGAGAATGGACCGAGTCTCTATGAACCCATTCATGGTTCGGCGCCTGATATAGCAGGCCTAGGTATTGCCAATCCTATTTCCATGATTTTATCAGTTGCTATGATGTTGCGTGATAGTTTTGGACGATATGAGGATGCTGACCGTATCGAAGATGCTGTTGAAGCAACTTTAGCTACAGGAATTTTAACGAGAGATATAGGAGGACAGGCTTCGACCAAGGAAATGACGGAAGCCA
>CAUSCX010000026.1:0-21596 GCA_963530385.1 uncultured Streptococcus sp.
TTGATCAACCTGCTGATGCTACTGACCACTTCCGCGATCCACAAATTTTTAACTTTAAAGGCCAATACTACGCTATCGTTGGTGGTCAAGACTTGGAGAAAAAAGGTTTTGTCCGTCTCTACAAAGCTGTCGATAATGATTATACAAACTGGCAAGAAGTTGGTGATTTGGACTTCAACAACGACCGTACTGCCTATATGATGGAGTGCCCGAATCTTGTCTTTGTCGGAGAACAACCTGTCCTTCTCTACTGTCCACAAGGTTTGGATAAAAAAGTTCTTGACTATGACAATATCTATCCAAATATGTATAAAATTGGTGCTTCCTTCGATCCTGAAAATGCACGTATGGTAGATGTATCTGAACTACACAACCTCGATTATGGGTTTGAAGCATACGCTACTCAAGCCTTCAATGCGCCTGATGGACGTGCACTTGCTGTTAGTTGGCTTGGTCTACCAGATGTGTCTTATCCATCTGACCGTTTTGATCACCAAGGAACTTTCTCATTGGTCAAGGAACTTACTATTAAAGATAGCAAACTCTATCAGTATCCTGTAGCTGCTATCAAAGAACTCCGTGCTTCAGAAGAGGAATTTTCAAATCGTTCTAAAACTAAAAACACCTACGAGCTTGAGCTTAACTTAGAAGCTGATAGTCAAAGTGAAATCGTTCTTCTTGCTGATAAAGATGGCAAGGGATTCTCTATCAATTTTGACCTTGTCAAGGGTCAAGTTACTGTTGACCGCAGTCAAGCAGGTGAGCAATACGCTCAAAAATTTGGAACTACTCGCTCATGTCCAATTGATAATAAAGCTACTACTGTAAATATCTTCATCGATAATTCAGTCTTTGAAATTTTCATTAATAAAGGAGAAAAAGTATTTTCTGGTCGCGTCTTCCCTCATGAAGATCAAAATGGAATCTTCATTAAATCTGGAAACCCAACTGGAACTTACTACGAATTAGAATATGGTCGCAAAACTAACTGATGTCGCAAAATTAGCTGGCGTCAGCCCTACTACTGTTTCACGTGTCATCAATAAAAAAGGATATCTGTCTGAAAAAACCATTCAAAAGGTCAATGAGGCCATGCGAGAGTTGGGTTATAAACCCAACAACCTTGCTCGTAGCCTCCAAGGGAAATCAGCCAAGTTAATCGGGTTGATTTTCCCAAAAATCAGCCATGTTTTCTATGCTGAATTGATTGACAAATTGGAACACGAACTCTTCAAAAAAGGCTACAAGACGATCATCTGTAACAGTGAGCACGATTCGGAAAAAGAACGTGAATATCTTGAAATGCTAGAAGCCAACCAAGTGGACGGCATTATCTCTGGTAGCCATAACTTAGGGATTGAAGACTACAATCGCGTAACGGCTCCAATTATTTCATTTGACCGGAACCTATCACCAGATATTCCTGTCGTTTCTTCCGACAACTATGCTGGTGGGGTACTAGCTGCTCAGACTTTGGCTAAAACTGGAGCCAAGTCTATCATCATGATTACAGGAAATGACAACTCCAACTCACCAACTGGACTTCGTCATGCAGGCTTTGCTTCTATCTTACCCAAGGCTCCTATTATCAATGTTTCCAGTGACTTTTCTCCCCTTCGTAAGGAAATGGAAATTAAAAATATCCTGACCAAACAAAAACCAGATGCTATTTTCGCATCGGATGATTTGACTGCCATCTTGGTAATGAAGATTGCTCAGGAACTTGGTATCTCTGTTCCAGAACAGCTTAAGGTTATTGGCTACGACGGAACTTATTTTATCGAGAATTTCTATCCTCACCTTACTACCATTAAACAACCTTTGGAAGAAATCGCTCGCCTGACAGTTGATTTACTACTCCAAAAAATCGAGGGCGAAGAAGTTGCCACGACTGGTTATTTCTTACCAGTTAGTCTCTTACCAGGTAAAAGTATTTAAGCACAAAAAAACTCAGACTAGTTTCGTCTGAGTTTTTCTTATGATCTTAAGTTTTTCAAAAGAGTTTGGGCTTTTTCTAAATTAAAAGTTTTTTCAGCAATCAAGCTTTCTACCAACTTAGGTACTTCAGCCTCTGTAGCTCCTGCTAGAAGAGCCAAGGATTTTGCTTGTAGTTTCATATGTCCATGCTGAATCCCTGTGCTGATAAGAGCTTTAAGAGCTGCAAAGTTTTGTGCAAGACCAATTGACACGATAATTTGGGCTAATTCCTTAGCTGATGGATGACCTAGCAACTCATGACTGAGTACGACTCGAGGATTGAGACCAATCGAACCACCCTTGGTGGCAACTGGCATCGGCATGGTCATCTCTCCTATTAGCTCTTCTGTTTCCAAATCCATCGTCCAACGACTGAGTCCTCGATAAGCACCATCATGACTGGCATAGGCATGCGCTCCCGCTTCTATAGCACGCCAATCGTTTCCAGTAGCAATCAAGAGAGCATCAATTCCATTAAAGATTCCCTTGTTGTGAGTCGCTGCTCGATAAGGATCTGCCTGAGCAAACTGGCTAGCTAAAACCATTTTTTCCGCTAGTTCACGCGCTTCATCCTTCTGGCGACTCAAATAACGAAAGGCGATGCGACAAGTTGCAGTTACTAGAGAATCTGTGGCATAGTTGGATAGGATCCCCATTAAACTTTGCCCTTGACTGAGAGTTTCTAGACTAGGTTTTAGGGCCTCAAGCATGGTATTGAGCATATTAGCTCCCATTGCTTCCTGAGTATCGACATGGAGGTAAACCACTAAAAAGTCAGACTCACCAGAAATTTTTTCAACTGTTAGCTCTCTCGCTCCACCACCACGTTTGACAATAGAAGGATAGGCTTGGTTTGCTTGTTCGAGTAAATCCGTTTTTTGACTTAGAATGGCCTGGCAAGCTAAGTCCCTATCTGGGACTTGATAGAGAGCCACTTGACCGATCATTTGGCGTTGGTGAACCTGAGCAGTAAAACCGCCTGCTCTTTTGATAATTTTGCTAGCAAAACTGGCTGCAGCAACTACAGATGGTTCTTCGGTCACATAGGGAACGGTATACTCCTGACCATTTACCAGAACTTCTGGAACGATTGAGTATGGAAGCGAGAAGGTCCCAACCACATTTTCACTCAATTGGTCCGCAACTGCTAGACTGAGATTTTCATTCTGCTCCAAACTTTCTTGGGCTTCAATAGTAGTAAGCGCCTGAGACTTAACTAGCTCTAGGCGCTCTTGAATTGATTTTTTAGCAAATCCATTCCAATTTTTTTTCATTATTTTTCAACCTTGCTGTAGCGTCGTTGGTGGTCTACAATCTCAACGAGAGCATAGTCTTGTCCTTCATAGCCTGACATAGTTGCAGAACCAGACTCATCTAAGTTTGCTTCTTCGAAGAAGATTCGTTCATAGTCAGCAACACTCAAAGCTTGACGTTGATCTAGCAAGTCTAAGCGATTATGCTGCAATTGTTTTTCATAGCCTTCAACCAATTCCACACTAAAGAACTCAGATACAGCACCACTACCATAGCTGTAGAGGGCAATCTTATCTCCAGCTTTCAGGCTATCAGAATTTTCAAGAAGAGACAAGAGACCTAAGAAGAGTGAACCTGTATAAATGTTCCCAACTTTCTGGCTATAAATAATAGATTCATCAAAGTGCTTTTGAAGCAAGTCCTTCTTCTCTTGAGGCAAGGATTTGTCTAGGATTTTTTTCAATCCTTTGAGAGCTAGCTTCGGATATGGCAAGTGGAAACATACAGCTTCAAAATCGTCCAAGTTACAGTCATAACGCTTTTGGTACTCTTCCCAAGTCGTTTTTAAGCTATCAAGATATTGCTGTGTTGAGTAAACCCCATTTACAAATGGTGTTGTCGAGTAATTTGGACGCCAGAAGTCCATAATATCACGAGTCTGCGCAACGTTATCGTTGTTGAATACCATAACACGTGGGTTTTGGCTAATCAACATAGCAACACAGCCTGCACCTTGAGTTGGTTCTCCAGGAGTTTCAACACCATACCTTGCAATATCACTGGCTAGTACCAAAACTTTTGATTTTGGAGAATTTTCTACGTGTAACTTAGCATAGTGAAGGGCCGCAGTTGCACCATAGCAAGCTTCCTTGATTTCAAAACTACGAGCAAAAGGTTGGATCCCAAGTAAACCGTGTACAAAAACCGCAGCCGCTTTACTTTGATCGACTCCAGACTCTGTAGATACGATCACCATATCAATCTCTTGCTTATCTTCTTCAGTCAGGATAGAATTTCCTGCACTGGCAGCCAAGGTCACAATATCTTCTGTTAACGGAGCGATACTCAATTCTTTTAAAAGGAGTCCTTTACTTAATTTTTCAGGATCAATTCCTCGGGTTTCTGCTAAATCTTGTAATTTCAAAACGTATTGACTGGTCGCAAAACCAATCTTATCAATACCGATTTTCATATTTACCTCTATTTTTATCATTCATTGTAAAAATTCGTTCACCTCTATTTTATCATAATTGAGGTCAAATGCGCGAAAAAAGACTTGATTCCCCAAATCAAGTTCATTTTATACTCAATGAAAATCAAAGAGCAAACTAGGAAGCTAGCCGTAGGTTGCTCAAAGCACTACTTTGAGGTTGTAGTTAAGACTGACGAAGTCAGCTCAAAATACTATTTTGAGGTTGCAGATGGAAGCTGACGTGGTTTGAAGAGATTTTCGAAGAGTATTAAAAACCTTAGCTCATTTTGAAACTAGCTCAACAAACAGATCTAAGGCCCCAAAAAGAATCGAGCCTTAACTAACTCGATTCTTTTTGAGATAATAATACAATTTCAACAAAACTGTTCCACTTGCCATTCCAATGGAGATAACAAGGGCCAACATCATAACTAACATGGCACTAGAAATGGCATGACCGTAGTCACCTGTAACGAAGAAGGAAGTGGTTCGATAGGACAGATAACCTGGCACTAGTGGTGCCAATATTGCCAGAGCAAAAACAACTGCTGGTGTCTTATAGAGGATACTCATAATTTGGCTGACACAAGAACCAATCACAGCAGCAATAAAGGTTGCCAAAATGACGTTAGTCGGCTCTTTGAGTATCAGATAGAGTAGCCAGATAGACATTCCCAAAACTCCACCAGGGATCAGCATGGAACGCTGGACATTTAAAACGATTAAAAAGGTAATAATAGCAAGCAAGCTGGCCAGAGCTTGCAATAAAAATGTTGTTAGTGTCATATTAGTTCATGAGTACGAGGGCGACAGAGGTGCCTGCCCCTAAGGCAAGGGTAACCAGCAAGGATTCAAACATCTTGCTCATACCAGAGTTAATGTGATTGGTCATAATATCTCGAACAGCATTGGTCAGGGCAATTCCAGGTACAAAGGGCATGACCGCACCCGCAATCACCAAATCAGCTGTCGACGGCAAACCAGAATAGCGCGCCCAAAATTGTGCAATCAAACCGAAGACAAGAGCACCTGCAAAAGCTGTCATAAAAGGAATACGAATAAACTTCTCTACATAGAGAGAGAAAGTAAAAGCAAACAAGGTCGCCACTCCTGCTCCGATTGCATCGTAGACATTCCCACCAAACATAATTGAAAAGAAAGGAGCACTGAGAGTTGCTGCTGCAGTTAGTTGAACATTGGTATAGGGAGATGCCTTAGCATTCAATTCCTTTAGTTGGATAAAGGCTGTATCCAGATCAAGCTGTCCTGCTACAAGCTGCCGTGAAATCTGATTGACATCACATACCTTCTCAATATTATAAGCAGAGGAGGTCACTCGCTTCATGCGAGAGATATTTGTATTTTCAATGGAGAAAAAAATGGCAGCAGGCATGGCTAAAACATTACAATCCATAATGCCCTGTGAATGAGCAATCCGAATCATGGTATCTTCAACACGATAAATCTCAGATCCGTTTCGAAGCAGTATCGTTCCTGCTAGCATAATGACATCGATCACTGCATTCAGTTGTTTGACTTCGTCCATGTTTTCCTCCTTCTAAAACTCCTTTTTATTTTATCATAAATTTGAAGGAAAAAAAATCTTTGTCACAAAAACTGTGACAAAGATTGAATTATGTATATGGAGTCAATTAATTTCGTTGACTTCCATTTCCATCTTGTGTAGGCGTTGTTGGATGGTTTCCCTGTGTAGGGTTTGTGGGGTTTGTTGTGTCAGTTTGACCAGAATTATGTTCTGACGAAGGTTGACTAATTGGTGGTGAAATTTTTTTAGGTTTATAAATATAGAGTTTAACTATCGGATTGCTTAAATCGAGTTTTTCATCCGGTGCGGGACTTTGTTTCGCAATCTCACCTTCTTTAATTCCTTCTTGTGCTATCTCCACTTCTTTAATTTCAATTCTATCTTCACTAATACCTATACTTTTAAGATTATTTTTAGAAAATTCAAGATTTGAGCCAATGTAGTTTGGCATAGTTATCGTCGTCACCTTTTTCTTCTTAGCAACAGTTAAAACGATAGAAGTGGCCTTGGTAAGATCATAGGTCGTCCCTTCTGAAAGGCTCTGTTTTAAAACAACACCGGGTTCCGATTCACTGGACTCTTCTTCCTCAATCTTAATTAGATTTTCAGGAACTTTTTTCCCTTTCAGCTCAGCAATGACATCTGTAGATTTACGACCAACATAATTTCCAAGCTTAAAGGATTGTTGACCTGAAGATATGATTAGATTAACTTTAGACCCTTCCTTGCGAGCTGAACCAGCATCTGGATCTGTACGAATAACTCTCCCTTCTTCTACCGTATCGCTAGCTTCTGTCTTTTCCTCACCAATTTCAAAATTCGCTTTTTTAAGGTTTTCCTTAGCTTCAGCGACGGTTTGACCTGCTACATTTGGAATATCGATGGTAGCTGGTGTTCTGGATAAAATCCACACCAGAGAAGCGGCAACCAGTACGAAACTTGCTAGTAGAACCAGATAACGTGCTTTAAAACGACGTTTTTTCACTGGTTTTTCCACAGATTTTTTAGCGCTTACTTCTGGGCTAGCTTTAGTTGCCTGATGGTTCTCTGTCTGTGGTTGAACCTTAGGAATAGAGGTCAAGGTAGTTTGAGAAACCTTTGGCAATGTCTTTGTGTCCGCCTTAGTAGCATCATCAAAAACAAGTTTAGGTTCATTTCTGCGGTTATAAGATAGACTGCTAGATAAATCAACATACATCTCTGAAACCGACTGGTATCGATCTGTTAGCTTTTTAGCAGTTGCTTTGATGACCACATTCTCCAAAGCTTGGGGTACAGATGGGTTTTCAGCTATAACCGAAGGGAGAGGTTTTTGGAAATGCTGGAGGGCTATAGTCACTGCACTATCGCCATCATAAGGGATATGCCCTGTCAGCATCTCGTAGAAAATAATCCCCATGGCATAGATGTCACTCTGGACAGTTGCCTTAGAGCCACGAGCCTGCTCAGGTGACAAGTAGTGAACAGAGCCCAACATAGAGTTGGTCTGAGTCAGACTGGTCTCTGCAAAGGCTACGGCAATCCCGAAGTCCGTCACCTTAGCCGTTCCATCAGGAGTTAAAAGAATGTTTTGAGGTTTTAAGTCACGATGGACAATACCTTTAGTGTGCGCCAAGCGCATCGCTAAGAGAATCTGACCCATGATACGGACAGCCTCTTCATTTGAGAGGGGATAGTGTTCTTTGATATAGCGCTTGAGGTCAAGACCAGCTACATATTCCATAGCCAGGTACTGTTGACCGTCCTCTTCGCCGATATCCGTTATCCGAACGATATGGGGATGATCTAAGTCAGCCATTGCACGCGCTTCACGCTGAAAACGAGCAACAGCAATCGGGTCAGTCTGGTAGTTAGTCCTCAGGACCTTTACAGCTACCTCTTCCCCGTCTAAAATCAAATCCTTGGCCAGGTAGACATCTGCCATACCTCCACGACCAATTTGTTTGATAATCCGATACCGCCCGGCAAAAATCTTGCCGATTTGGATCATAGTGCCGCCTCCTCCTCAATCGAAACAAGGGCAACTGTAATATTATCAAGCCCTCCGGCATTGTTGGCAAAGCGTACTAAAGTGGCTGCCTTATCATCAAGAGAGATATCGCTAGTCACAATATCATAGATCTCACTACCTGAAATCATATTGGTTAGACCGTCACTATTCATGACCAGATAGTTACCTGGTTCCAAGCTGACAATTCCTAAGTCAGGTTGAATTTCATCTTTTTGCCCAATAGACTGTGTGATGATATTCTTTTGTGGATGTGCCTCAGCTTCTTCAGGTGTCAATTGACCCGCCTTGAGCAATTCGTTAACCAAGGAATGATCGCTTGTCAGTTGACGGTACTCTTCTCCTCGAATAAGACCGATTCTAGAATCTCCAATATGAGCATAAATTGCTTGATGATCAATGATTGCAAGGGCTTCTAGAGTTGTCCCCATTCCCTTGTAGGCTTCATCACGCCCCATTTGATAAATCTTTTGATTTTCAACTTCTAGATGGTGGGCAAACCATTCGCGAACTTCATTAACGGTATCAATCTGCGTATCAACCCAGGCAACACCTAAATCAGTTACGGCCATCTCGCTGGCAATATTACCTGCACGGTGTCCTCCCATCCCATCAGCCAAGATGATCATTGTACGACCGGCACGGTTGACAAAAAGATTGACATAGTCTTGATTATTTGTACGTTTCTGACCCACATCTGTTAATAATGAAATCTCCATTGTGTCAGTTCCTTCCTAATTGGATATCTTACGAAATTGGCTGATAAAGAATCCATCACTTCCGTATAATTCCGGAGTAATGAGGATACAACCATTTTTCACGATATCCTTACATTCATGTTCTAGTTTAACCTGCTCAAACTCGGGATGACTTTCTAAAAAAGCTTGAACCACTTGAAAGTTCTCTTCCGAGACAATAGTACAGGTACTATACGTTATTATACCACCTTTACGTAGCGTTTGACAAACACTACCTAATATTTCCAATTGAATTTCCTGTAATGACGCGAAATCTGCTGTCTCTTTATTATATTTGATATCTGGTTTTCGACGCAATAGACCAATCCCTGAACAAGGAGCGTCAACTAAAATTTTGTCAAATTGATCATTGCCAAAAAGTTCATGCACTTTTCGAGCATCCAGTTTTTGCGTTTGAACACGGTCCGCTACGCCTAAACGCTGGGCATTCTCTTGAATTAAAGTGAGTTTGTGGTCATAGAGATCTAGAGCCGTTACCTGACCTGTCGTCAGATAGGATGCAATATGGGTGGTCTTTCCGCCAGGAGCTGCACAAGCATCTAAAACTTGCTCGTCGCCTTGTAGCTCTAGTGTCGGTGCGACCAGTTGACTTGACTCATCTTGGATAGTAATAAGTCCTTCCGAAAATAAGTCATGACCCGCAAAATGCCCCTGCTCCTTGACCAGACCAGCAGGAGATAAATGAGAATCACTTGCATCAAGCAGAGCTTTAATTTCCTCTTTTCGACTCAAATCTGTTACGCGAATACTGGCTTTATTACGTTGCAAAAGACTTTCAAAAATCGCTTGCGCTCTTTCTTCACCATACTCTTCCTTGAGCTTAGAAACCAACCAAACTGGTAAAGAGTAGGCAATGGAATCACGCTTATTTTTACGCTTGATAGAGGCAATATCTGGCAAACCTTCTCGCAGGATACGGCGAAGGACTGCATTGACCAATTTTTCACTACCCTTTTTACGAGATTTGGCAATTTCCACTGCCTCATTGACCACTGCATGGTCAGGTAGTTTATCTAGATATTGAAGTTGATAGACACTCATGAGAAGCAAAACATAGAGCCAACTATCTAGCTTCTCTCTGTCTTGGATAAAATGAGACAAGTACCATTCCAGAGTCAGTTTACGGGCTACCGTTCCATAGACCAGCTCTGTCACCAAACCTTTGTCTGCCACTGACAGTTGACTTCCCTTAAGATGTTTATTTAAGGAGATATTGGAGTAGGCTTGATTGACAAGGACATCCTCCAATACCTCTAGGGCTAAACTTCTTGCCGTTTCTACTTTAGTCACCAAATCGTTCTCCTACTGCCAAAGTTCGTCCCACACCGTTAAGGAAGGAAGCAATATCCATCTTAGGTTTTCCTGCTGGTTGAACTTGCTTGAGTGATAAAGCTCCTTCTGCCGTTGCGACAATCAATTCTTTCTTACCGATGGAGAGTATCTCACCCGGATTACCCTGACCTTCTACAGGCAGAGCTTCATAGATTTTGAAGCGTTCGCCCTTTAGAAAAGTATGAGCAACTGGCCAAGGATTCATCCCACGAATTTGGTTAAAGAGTTGACGATTGGTCTTGTTCCAGTCTAACTTTTCTTCTTCAGGTTTGATATTAGGCGAAAATGTAACCTGGCTTGGGTCCTGTGGTTGAGGCTGAATCTCGCCAGCAATGTATGCAGGCAAAGTATCCAAAAGCAAATCACGACCAACAACCGCCAATTTCTCAAACAAGGTTCCTACATTGTCCTCATCTGTAATTGGAATGCTACGACGAGAAATCATATCTCCTGCATCCATTTCCTTGACCATTTCCATAATGGTCACTCCTGCTTCTTCATCACCTTGAATCAAGGCATAATGGATAGGAGCTCCACCACGGTGTTTAGGAAGGAGGGAAGCATGAACATTGACTGCAAAATCCATGCTATCAAGGAGTTTACTTGGGAGGAATTGTCCAAAAGCTGCTGTTACAATCCCATCAGCTCCCAAATTCATGATGGCTTCCATTTCTGGACTACCCGATAATTTTTCAGGTTGGTAAATAGGAAGTCCTGCCTCTTTGGCTGCTTGCTTCACTGGGGTTTCTTGGATGACTTTTTTACGTCCAACCGCACGGTCTGGCTGAGTTACAACTGCAACAATCTCGTATCGGTCATCTGTCAAAAGTCCCTTTAAAACAGTCGCTGAAAATTCAGGCGTTCCCATAAATATTAGTTTTGTCATATCTTCTCCTTCTTATAAAAATTGTTGCGGTTCGTGGTCAATACTGAGACGAAGTTCGCTATTTTCCCGTTCTTGTGTCAAGGCCAAGACCTGGTTAAGGGTTGGACCCAGCTCATCTTCTAAACGGTATTTAATTAAAATCTGATAATGATAGAGGTTATGAGTACGAGCGATAGGTTTTGGCGTTGGTCCAAGGATGATACTAGCATCCGACAAACCTGACCGCAATATTTCCATGACTTCATAAGCACGTCTAATAACCTCTTCTTCTTTCTTATGAGACAAGGTAATTCCAATTGTGAAATAATAAGGTGGATAACCCAACTGACGTCTGATGCCCATTTCATAGGCATAAAAGCCTTCATAGTCCTGATCCTTGGCAAAACGAATAGCATAGTGCTGAGGATTATAGGACTGAATCAGGACCTGACCTGCCTTTTCAGCACGACCTGCACGACCTGCCACCTGGGTCAAGAGTTGAAATGTTCTCTCAGAAGAACGGAAATCAGGCAGGTTCAAGGCTGTGTCCGCATTGAGAACACCAACAAAGGTCACATTTGGAAAATCCAATCCCTTGGCAATCATCTGGGTTCCCAGAAGAATATCCGCTTCACCCTTGCCAAACTGCTCAAGAAGTGCTTGGTGACTACCTTTTTTGCGAGTTGTATCCACATCCATGCGCAGAATACGTGCCTCTGGAAAGAGTTCAGCCAGCTCATCGTAGGCCTTCTGAGTTCCTGTTCCATAGTAACGAATACTGCGACTCTGACAGTTTGGACAGACATGAGGAATTTCCTTAGAAAATCCACAATAATGGCAGTTCATGGTTTTAGTATCCATGTGTAGCGTCAAGGAAATATCACAGTTTGGACAGGTATCAACAGTCCCACATTCCCGACACATGACAAAACTAGAATAACCACGACGATTGAGCATGAGAACAACCTGCTCTTTTTTATCTAATCGATCTTTAATGGCCTCAATCAGTGGTGGTGTAAAATTTGATGTTTCATTCTGTCCGATATAGTCCCGAAAATCAATCACTTGAACCTCAGGAATGGTAGCTAAAGGATTAGCACGTTGGGTCAGACGTAAGTGTTGATAAACGCCTTTTCCAGCCCGAGCACGACTTTCTAGACTCGGTGTGGCAGAACCAAGGACTAGGGCAGCTTGATTATACTGAGCTCGTAAAAGAGCCACATCTCTAGCATGGTAACGAGGATTACTGTCTTGCTTGTAGCTGGCCTCGTGCTCCTCATCGATAATGATTACCCCTAGATTTTTCAAAGGTGCAAAAATGGCAGACCTAGCACCAACAACTACCTGGGCTTCTCCTCGCTCCACCTTGCGCCATTCATCATACTTTTCACCATTTGACAAACCAGAGTGGAGAATGGCTACCTTATCACCAAAACGAGCAATAAAGCGCTCCGTCATTTGAGGTGTCAGAGAGATTTCTGGGACTAAAACAATCGCTGTTTTTCCCAAATTCAAGGCCCCTTGGATAATCTGCAAGTAAACCTCCGTTTTCCCACTTCCAGTGATTCCTTGTAAAAGAAATGGAGAATGTTTTTCCCCAATCGCTCCAACAACCGCCTCACAGGCTTCTTTTTGTTCTGGATTTAACTCTAAGGATTGGCTAGCCTCAATGCCTTCAAAATAAGCCGCTGAACGTTGCACTTCTTTTTGCACTATGGTGATAGCACCATGTTCCACAAAGAAATTAACTTGTTCACGTGAGTAATGTTCTAACAAATCAGCCAAAGGAACTGTTTCAGGATGTGCTAATAAATATTCTCGCAGTTCCAATTTCTTCTTGGCACGATTTGAGATTTCTAGCTTTTCTAATTTGTCAAGATTCACTTCAACCCAAGACTGCGTCTTAACTTTCTTCTGATCCACAGCCTGATACTCTAGTTTTAAAAGACCTTTTCGAGTCAATCGCATCATCTCAGCCTGCTTTTCTAAGTCTAGAGATGAAAATGCTAGAGATTCCTGTGAACCGAATAAGCGTTCTCTATCTTCTTGACTTAAGCCTTCCAGAGGATAGAGGATCTTATCATAGCTAGAGTTCAAAAATCCAGGGAGCATAGCTTTTAGAATGGAAATTTTGTAGGAGAAGACTGATTTACGTAACTCCTCTGCTAGCCAGAGTTGTTCCTCCGTTAAGACAGGAGAAAAGTCCAGCACCTCAGCAATCTCTTTCAAGTCCTCGTCTGCCACATCTGCATCAGATTGAGACTCCATTCCAAGAACAATTCCCTGAATCAAGCGATTGGCCTTCCCAAAGGGTACATGAACCCGCATGCCGACTTTCAGCATCCCCTCAAATTCCTCAGGAATTTTGTAGCTATAGGGCTGGTCTGTCTGCATCAAGGGAACATCCACAATGATTTTTGCAATAGCCATATCCTCACCTCCTTCTCTTCTTAAATCCTTTTAATTGATTGAGTATTCTTGCAATAGAAAAAATAAGATTGAGTCCCCCCAACCTTAAATTTTTTCACCTTCTTCTTTTTCTTTCGCGATTTGCTCTTTAATTTTCTTTTCTTCTTCTTCTTTCAATCGTCTTTCTTCTTCGATACGACGACGAACAGCTTCGCGTTTTCCTTCTGGATCTGGGTGGATGGTTACATTCCCTGATTCAATTTCTTCCAAGGCACGAAGAGTTGATTTTTCAGATTTAAATTCTTGAGTAGCAGGTGCTCCAGCTTCTAATTCATGAGCACGCTTTGCTTCCAAGATGACGAGTGAATATTTTGATGGTACCTTGTCAAGCAAGGTATCAATAGAGGGTTTAAGCATCATTTGTTTGTACCTGTTTTCTAAATTTTATCGAATAGTCGGAGACTTTGGTAGCATATCCTGATAATGACCAATCACGCGGTCTACACGGAAATGTTCAGCCTCAATGACACGTTTCACACGCTCGGCAGCTAAAGGAACATGGTCATTGACAATAGCGTAGTCATACTCACGCATCAAAGCAATTTCTTCCTTGGCTTTTTCGATACGCTGAGCAATCACTTCTGCACTATCTGTACCACGGCCTACGAGACGGTCTTGCAATTCTTCCAAATCTGGTGGTGTCAAAAAGATAAAGACCGCATCTGGAACTTTTTTCTTGACCTGAAGAGCTCCCTGCACTTCAATTTCAAGAAAGACATCGATTCCCTTATCAAGCGTTTCATTAACATAAGTCAGAGGAGTTCCATAATAGTTACCCACATACTCTGCATACTCTAACATTTGCCCTTGACGGATCAACTCTTCAAATTCCTCCCGTGTACGGAAGAAATAATCAACACCATCTACTTCACCTGGACGTTGTGCCCGCGTTGTCATAGATACAGAATATTGAAATTGATTTTCAGAACTCTCAAAAATTTCTCGTCTAACCGTTCCTTTTCCAACTCCAGAAGGACCTGAAAAAACGATTAGTAAGCCTCGGTCTGCCATTATGTCTCCTTTAGATAGTTTGTGAAATGACTTGAAAATTTCTGTAAGATTATATGTCTAAAGCCATTTCTGCACACTACAATCTTTCTATCTAGTGTAACAAAAAAGCAGTAATTTTTCAACTGCTCTTTCTTATTTATTTTGCATAATCAACTGCACGAAGTTCACGAATCACGGTTACCTTGATATTTCCTGGATAATCGAGATTGTTTTCAATTTTCTCACGAACTTTATGAGCCAAGATTGTGACTTTGTCATCTTTGATTTGACCTGGATTTACCATAATGCGGATTTCGCGACCAGCTTGAAGGGCAAAGCTATTTTGAACACCTTCAAAGCTATTAGCGATTTCCTCTAAATCATGGAGACGTTTGATGTAGCTTTCAAGTGATTCGCTACGAGCTCCTGGACGGGCAGCACTCAAGGCATCCGCCGCGGCAACGATAACTGCAATCACACTCTCAGGTTCTACATCACCGTGGTGACTAGCGATGGTATTGATCACAACTGGGTGTTCCTTGTACTTGCGCGCTAATTCAGTACCAATCTCAACGTGGCTACCCTCTACCTCACGGTCAATGGCTTTACCAATATCGTGAAGGAATCCCGCGCGACGAGCAAGGGTAGCATTTTCACCAAGTTCGCTAGCCATGATACCAGCCAACTTAGCCACTTCAATCGAATGACGCAAGACATTTTGTCCGTATGACGTACGGAACTGCAAGCGACCCATGATCTTCATCAAGTCTGGGTGAAGGTTCGGTGCACCAATTTCATAGGCTGCAGCTTCACCATATTCACGAATCTTGTTATCGATCTCTTGACGATTTTTCTCAACCAACTCTTCGATACGAGCCGGGTGAATACGACCATCCTTAAGCAAGGTTTCCATCGTCATACGGGCAATCTCGCGACGGATAGGATCAAAACCTGACAAGGTTACCACTTCGGGCGTATCATCAATGATAACATCAACCCCTGTCAAACTTTCAAAAGTACGGATATTACGTCCTTCACGACCAATGATACGACCTTTCATGGTATCATCAGGCAGATGAACTGTAGAATTGGTAGACTCAGCTACATACTCACCAGCAATTCTCTGCATGGCTTGAGACAAGATATCCTTAGCCAATTTGTCTGAACGTTCCTTAACTTCTTGCTCAGCCTCACGAATGCGACTAGCAATTTCCTTAGTCAAGTTGTCCTCTGTCTGAGCCAAGATAATGTCTTTTGCTTCTGACTGAGTCAGACTTCCGACACGCTCTAGTTCAGCTTGCTTTTGTTTCTCAATTTCTTCTAGTTGCTCTTCACGTACATCAAGGTTTTTTGCTCTATCAGAAATACTTTGTTCTTTTTGTTCAAGTGTTTTTTCTTTGTTCGTCAAATTGTCATCTTTACGATCAAGACTGCTAGCACGTTCGGTCAAACGACTTTCGATTTGCTTGAGTTCTTGACGTTCTGATTTAAATTCAGCGTCCACTTCTTCACGGTATTTTCTGGCTTCTTCTTTGGCCTCCAATAGTGCTTCTTTTTTAAGAGACTTGCTTTCGCGCTTAGCTTCATTGAGTAATAAATCCGCTTCGCGCTCAGCTTGTCCTCGTAAATTAGTTGCTTCTTGTTCAGCATTTAAAAGCATCAGCTCTGCAGCCTCTTGTGATGATTTCATCTTGACTGAGATGCTGATATATCCAATGACTAAACCAATGATGACGGCAAAAACAACGATAACAATCGCCATAATTTCCATGTTTTTACCTCAATTTATTTGTTTATCCGAATGATATGCATTCCTATACATTCTACCATAAAAAATCATTTTTAACAAACCTTAATTTGAAGTTGTTTTGGTCATTCCAAGGCTAAAAATCCTTATTTTTCCTAATAAAATAGGCTATTCTCCCTAATTAAATTTTTAAAGATTTTTTTAGAAAAAAATAAGTTAAAAAGCCTACCTCTCAGTAGACTTAGTTTGATTCGATTTTAATTGGCACTCGACCAAAAATTTGTTCTGCGATACTTGGATGTCCCAGTTGATAAATTTGGTCTGCCTTTTGAGTCATAGCATCCCAGGGATCTTTGCCGATTCGGCTGACTAGATTGACCTGTCCTTTCAGAGAATTAAGATGCTGCCTGCCTTTTTCGGTAAAGCCAAGGACATGGATGGCTTCTGGCAAGTTACTTTCTCTGGTCTGTACCAGGATATAGGTCAAGAGGCGTCTGACACGCGCTTTGGTGTACCGTTTGGTAGCAACCACCTCGACCAATTCGTCAACAGACCGGGCTGTCTTGATGGCATCCTTGATGCGTACAGCCATTTCTTGATTGACCTGATAGATGGTTGTTAGGTCTGGATTTGACAAGATTTGATAGCGAAGCAAAGGATAATAATCTTCCCAGTTTACCTTACTAGCATTTTCAAAAAGGGCAACCGAAGGCATGAAACGTTCTAAGAAATTTTGATCATTTTTATGCTGACGAAGAGCTGTCGCTGAGGCAAAGTCCACATCCTTGTCCACAGAATGGTAACCCGCTCCCTGACGTTGAATTGGATGAAGTTTGATCTTTCGCCCTGCTACCGCCTTAGCATATGCAAGAGCAAGGACATGATTGGGCGTATTGCCTGAAAAATCAAGACCTGCAAACTCCTTCCACATAGCTTGCGTTTTCTGAGGGTAAGAAAGAGAATCCGGTAAGTTTTCCATGAAGAGTTCCATGTCTTGACCACGTTCTGTATATAGGTTAGCAATTTGCTGGTAATCCAGAACTTCTTCTGTCCCAAAGGCTAGGGTATCCATCCCCAAATGATCCAAGATAGCCACTGCACCTTGGCCGAAAAAGTCCGCCGCTTGGACACTGACTAAAAAGGGTAATTCTACGACCAAATCCACACCATTTTCCAGCGCCATCTGTGCCCGTGTCCACTTGTCCACAATAGCAGGCTCTCCACGCTGCATGAAATTCCCAGACATGGCAACAATTTTCAACCCATCAGCCTGATCCAACAGGTATTTATGCCCATTATGAAAAGGATTGAACTCTGCAATAATACCTGTAATGGTCATGGTAATCTCCTACTTCTGCGACACAAAAAACCAACGGGTACTGGTTTCTGTTGGCTCCTTGTCTTCAAAGTCCGCAAAGAGTTTAAAGGACTTGAAACCAGCCTGTTCCAACAAGATATCATAGGTCAAGATCTCGTATGTACGCTCCTCATGCACTTCATCGTGGCGACTAAAGGAACCATCTGCTTCCTTAATAAAGAAGGTCAGTTCATGCACGATAGAATGTGGTGCTGCATCCTCATAGGTATCCCAGAGCATAGCAAAATCTTCTGCATTTTCATGGTAAGAATAGCCTGGGAAAACTTCATCAGTCTGGTAGGTCGAATGCACATCAAAGATGAAAACTCCGTCTTCATTGAGGGCATTATAGACCTCCTTAAAGACGTCTCCAACCTCCACTTCATCTTGCATGTAGCAGATAGAGTCCGAATAACAAGTCACAAAATCGTATTTCCCCGCCTTGGACAAATCCAGCATATTGCCTTCAATAAAATCAATCTTTTGCTTGGCTGAAGCCGCTCTCTTTTCGGCAATCTTCAACATATCCGCACTCAAATCAAGTCCAGTCACATCAAAACCAGCTTGCGAAAAGCGAACGGACTGGATGCCTGTACCACAAGCCAGCTCCAAGAGTTTCTTTCTCTCCTTAGTCTTAGGCAAATGACGAAGAGAAAAATCCGTCCATTCATCGTATAAACTATCATCCATGACTGCATCATAGACCGCCGCAAAAGTTTCGTATGTTGCCATAATTAAGATACAAAGAGCGTTAAAAGCAAGGAGAAAATAGGAAACTTTCTGCTGTATCATCAGATACAAAGGAAGTTTATCTTTTTCTCGTAGCTTTTAGCTCGTGTTCAGTTTCGAGATGAACAAAACACGACGCTCTTACCTTTCAATCAATTTTTTTAAAATAAGCAAATAAACCCAGTTGACTGCAACTGAGTTCATCTACTACGCCAAAGCTTCAGATAAATCTACTGACTCTGCCTCATGCCATAGTTTTTCTAGGTTATAGTGAGCACGCATTTCTTCTGAGAAGATATGCACAACAACACCACCAAGGTCCAGCAAAACCCAGCCACCAGCTGCATCGCCTTCGACATGGCTGCCTTTAAATCCTGCTTCAGCTACTTTTTCACGAATATTGTCAGCGATAGCATCCAACTGACGGCTATTCATTGAGCTAGTGATAACAAAATAGTCTGTCACACTGGTCAATTCTTGTACGTCAAGCGCGAGGATATCCTCCGCACGTTTCTCATCAGCCGCTTTCACGACTAGTTCTAGTAATTCTTTTTCGTTCATTTAGTCCTCTTTCTAGAAAATATGTTTGTAATCTAGGACATCTGCAAAGCGCTCCTCCCAAATGTCCTCATAAAATTCATTTATCGTTTCTGCTGGAATGTCTTTCCCATCAAACGTTGTGCAAGTTCCTTCTGGAATAATAAGCTGATAGCCATATTCAAAGGCAACCTTGACAGAGGTATCCACACAATATTCTGTCTGCATACCACATAAAACTAATTTTTCAATCCCCTGTTTATCCAAGTATTCTTTTAAACCAGTTTCTTTGAAAATACTGTTATACTTCTTCTGAAAGACCTTTTCATTAGGTTTTCGACTTAAAAGCTCAGATAACTGCCAATCTTCTGATGTTTGAGCTTCAGCGTTCTCAATATGTTGAACATAAATAATTTCGATATTCTTGCTTCTAGCCTGGTTTTGTAAATAAGAAATTTTTTCCAATAGACTTTTTGTCTGAAACCCAGTTTCCACTAAAATATTCTGAACATCAATGATGATAAAAGCCGTCTTCATTTAGTCCTCTTTCAAATAGTGCACATAGGCGTTATAGGTTTCAAGGGTTTGGGGATAGATGGGGAATCCCTGGTGAGCCAAATGCTCCACTGTGTGAGCTGTCTCATAAGCTACTGCCTTGTTGAGTGATAGTTCAGCAATTTCACGCGCCTCATCTACTCCTGGAAAGGCACGATTGTGCTCGATGTAGTCTGCGACATAGATAACTTTGTCAAGGTCTGTCATCTGACTCGCTCCTACTGTATGGATTTCTATTGCACGCAGAATTTCAGAGTCTTGCAAGTTCAAATCTTCCTGAATTTTGTAGATACCGACCATACCATGCCAAACATTATTGCCCCAGTTTTTAAGGTCAGAGTCAAGTTGGTATCGATCAATCAAGTCTAGAAATTCCTGGTCTGACAATTTTTTAGCATAGTCATGAAGGAGACCTGCTAGACCTGCTTTCTCGGCATCCACTCCGAATCGTTCTGCAAGTTCAATGGCTGCGCGCTCAACACCCAAACAATGGGTCAAACGTTTCTCGGGCAGAAGCTCTGCCATTTTTTTCAATAATTCCTCACGGGAACAGTTGATATAGTCCTGGTAGGCCATCAGTAAAGTCCTTCTTTCTCGATATAGTCTAATACAGGCTTAGGTAGGAGAAAGTTAGGTGTGCGTCCTTGGGCAATGAAATCACGCACCATGCTGGATGAAATATCCATGAGAGGTACATCCACCCAGATAACTGGATAAGAAGTCCCTGCCTTGTAACGCGGACGTTGAATCCCTACAAACTGAACTAGTTCCACCAACTCATCAATTCGGTACCACTTAGGCAGATAGTCTACCATATCTGCACCGATAATGAAATAGTAATCTGTATCTGGATTCTTCTCTGTTAGAAGCTTCATGGTGTCGTAGGTGTAGGAAATCCCCTTACGCTCTAGCTCGATGGTCTCAATGGCTAGTCCTTGAATCCCCTCAATCGCCAATTCTAACATCTTGAGGCGATGGTGTTCAGGGATGGTTTCCTTTTTATCTACGTGAGGTGGTTGATATTCAGGCATGAGCAGAACCTGATCCAATCCCAACTGTTGACGCACTTGATCTGCAACAATCAGATGGGCATTATGAACGGGATTAAAATTCCCTCCTAAAATACCGACTTGTTTCCGTTTTTTATCCTTGATTTCTGGCTCTAACTCCACTTTGGTAAAGGGAGTTAATAATTCGATTGCCATAGGTTAATCTCCTTTACTCTTCTGTAAAAACAGTTTTTGGGAGTGCCATTCTTAGATTTCTTTAACTTTTTTAGAAATCTTGCGATTCTCTTTCTTGCTTGATTGTTTATACAAAATCAAGATGCGTCCGATTTTTTGAACTGTATCCACACCGATTTCTTCTTCCAAGATTTCAGCTACTTCGTGGATGTTTTCATCTGTATTTTGCAAGAGAGTAACCTTGATCAATTCACGGGCATCAAGAGCCTGACGAACACTTGTTTTGATTTGGTCGTTGAGACCATTTTTCCCGATTTGGATGATGGGTTTGAGGGTATGTGCCTGGCTGTTGAGGAAGGCACGTTGTTTTGATGTTAATGACATATTTTCTTTAAAAGAGTTTTTATACTTTTCTGAAGTGGTGACGGACGTCAGCAAAGTCCTTCGGACTTTCATGACTAAAATCTGAGCCTAAGGTCTCAGATTTTCCGTTGTTGGTACAATTTCTTGTACCAACTGCCACCACGGCGAAAAGTATTCGTTATGGGCTCGCAATGCTCGCCTTTATAAAGATAACTCTTTCCTTTCTGTGTTTAAATAATGGCTTTTCGTGTGACGACTGCGACGCCTTCTGGTGCCCAGACGGCGACTTTAGCAGTTCCTGTTACACGAATCCAGCCTAGTCCTGAAATAACTAGGTCTGTCTTGTCCTTGATAGTAAAGACATGTTGGACTAGTTTTGGAAAATCTTCTTTTTCCTTGCTATTTGGAGGTGTGAGAAGAGTTCCCAGGTGCTTGTCGTAAAAGGCACCGGCTCCCTCCAGCTTGGTGCGGTGAAGTTTGAGTTCATTGTCAAAGAAAGCTGTGAAACCTTGCTTTTCTCCTGCAATAAAGTCAAAACGTCCCAATCCACCTAAAAACAGAGTTTGTTCAGGGTTTAGCTGATAGGTTTTTGGTTTGATTTCCTTTTTAGGGCTGACATACTTGAGATTTTTAGCCGTCAAGTAGTGAGCCATCTGGTGACGGTGGATAATTCCTGGTGTATCGTAGATATAAGAACCATCATCGAGTGGAATTTCAATCTTATCCAAGGTTG
>CAUSCX010000027.1:0-21263 GCA_963530385.1 uncultured Streptococcus sp.
TTTACGCTTCATCTGCAAATCCTTCTGGAAAAGGAAATCGTGGTAAGGTTGAAGGTATTGGGGAACGTATCGAAGGAGCAGTGGACCTTGTTATCGAAGCTGACGACTACGTTGCCTCTATCCAACCTGACAAAACAGTTGAAACTCGTTACGAGCAAGGTGTGATGGTGTCTATGGTTGATAAAGACGGCAAACTCATCCCAGAACAAGGAGGGGCACGCTCCACTTCACCAGCTCCAGTTGTGATCCGTAAAGGTCTTGACATCGATAAAATTATGATGCATTTATCAGATACCTTTAACTCATGGGACTACCGTCAGGGAGAGTATTATTAAGATAAAAAAGAAGTCTAGTGTTAAGAGCAGTTGAAGCTCCTAACGCTAGGCTTTTTCTTTAGAAATTCTTTTCATTTTTTGATAGATATGATATGCTAGAGGTAAACTATATATTAATAGAACTTGCTTGTAAAAGTTAATTAAAGGAGTATTCAAATGAACAGTGAACAAAATAACTATTTTTTTGTTGGTACAAAATTTGGTGATGATGATTATCTTGAATATTTTAGGGAAGAAGGAAAGTGGGAATTAGGATGGCATAACAACGAGGAAAATAAACAGTATCAAAAAATGTTAAAGTTGTTTAATAAAATTAAACCAGGTGACGTTTTATTTGCTAAATCCACATATGTCAAAAAGAAGAATTTACCTTTTGTAAAGAAAGATGATTCAAAGGTTTCTGTGATGAAAATTCGTGGATTGGCGACTGTTAAAGAGGTTTTAGATGATGGGCATACCATTATTGTTGATTGGAAAAAAGAGTATATAGAGAGGGAGTGGTTTTTCTTTACGGGGCAAGAAACAATATGGTTTCCATCAGATATTAAGTATCGAACTAAAGAGACTAACCAGTTAATAAAATTTGCTGCAAGTGATGAAATCATAATTCAAGACTATGACTATTTTTTGAATCATCCTAATTGGAAAAAGTATAAAAAATTAGAAAGTGAAACTATGTTAAGGAATGATTTTTTATTTAATTATAGTGGTATATTAAGAAAATCCAAAAACCTCATCCTCCGTGGTGCACCTGGTACAGGAAAAACTTATCTTGCTAAAGAAATTGCTATGGAGTTAGCGGGTGGCAACGAAGACCAAATCGGATTTGTACAATTTCACCCATCCTATGATTATACGGATTTTGTGGAGGGTTTAAGACCGGTATCAAATGGGGATGGAGCTATTGAGTTTAAATTACAAGATGGTATTTTTAAGCAATTTTGTCAGAGAGCGAAAGAAGCTCAGAAAACTGGAGGCCAAGATAATTTTGAGGAAGCGTGGGATCTTTATCTTGAATATGTAAATAGCAGAGATGAAAAAGAATATTTGACAGAATTTTCCTATCTCACAGTAAATAGTAGAAATAATTTTAATATCAATTATGAAACTAAGGCCCAAGGAATTTGCTTAACAAAATCTTATGTTTATGAACTCTATAAAGATGAAAAATATCTGAAACAGCCCTATTATCGTAATCAAGGAAAAAAAGTCCTAGAAACTTTAAAGAAAAGATTTGGTCTGAAAAATTATATTTCTCCAACAGAAATTAACACAGACAAGAAATTCGTCTTCATCATCGATGAAATCAATCGTGGAGAGATTTCTAAGATTTTTGGTGAACTCTTTTTCTCTATCGATCCTGGTTATCGTGGCGAAAGGGGGAGTGTTTCCACCCAGTATGCTAATTTACATGAGACGGATGAGAAATTTTATATCCCTGAAAATGTCTATATTATTGGAACAATGAATGATATTGATCGTTCAGTAGATACCTTTGATTTTGCTATGCGTCGTCGTTTTCGTTTTGTTGAAGTTACTGCTGAAAGTCAACTTGGTATGCTTGATGAGGTGCTTGGTAATAAAGCTCAAGAAGCTAAAATTCGTCTAGGAAACTTGAATGCTGAAATTGAAAAAGTTCAGGAGTTAAATAGTCATTATCATATCGGTCCAAGTTATTTCCTTAAATTGGAGGAAGTGAATTTTGACTATGAATTACTCTGGTCTGATTATCTGAAACCACTCTTGGAAGATTATTTACGAGGTTCTTACGAGGAAGTTGAAACTATAGCAAATTTGAAAAAGGCCTTTGACAAGACAAGCAATGAGCAAAAAAATCAGGTAGTTACTGACAACAATGAAGGCGATGGAAATGAAAATGCGGATCACTGATAATCAGCATAAGATTATTAAAGAAGACTTTGTTGCAGAATATCCCAAAATAAGCCAACTTCTTTTAGATAGAACATTAGGAAATCTTTCTCAAGAAGATAATATCTTTATTTTTCCAAGTGACCTAGAATATTCTCCGGACTTAGATAAGGATCAAAAAATCTTAGAAACTGTCAATCGGGAAATAAAGACAGGGAATGTGATTGGATTTCTGGGGTGTGGTCAGGAGAGATTAACCATTTCTTCTCGCTTTTCGAGTAAAAGTGATGACTATTTTTTGCATTATCTATTGCAGAAAGTTCTAAATATCAATCTCACTAGTTTGGATGTTGGTTTATCGCGCGAGGAAAGACTCTATCAGCTTTTAATCTACCTCTTTCCAAAGTATTTGGAAGCTGCTATGCGAAAGGGACTTTATAAGGAATACCAGAGGTTTTCCCATAATGATAGTCATATTAAAGGAGTGATTGACGTAGGAAATCATCTCAAGAAAAATCTTCCTTTCACGGGAAATGTTACCTACACAACGAGAGAGTTTACCTATGATAATCCACTCATACAGCTGATTCGGCATACGATTGAGTATATAAAGACTCAAAAAAGTTTCGGAGCTATGCTCGATAATAGTCGTGAAACTATAGCTGAAGTTACGCGTGTAACCCCTTCTTATAAATTAGCCGATCGTGCTAAATTTATCAGAATAAATAAAACCAAACCTCTTCGTCATGCCTATTTTCGAGAGTACAGAAAGTTGCAAGAGCTTTGCCTGATGATCCTAAATAGAGAGAAGCATGGTTTAGGATACCAAGAGCAAAAAATCCATGGCATTCTTTTTGATGTTGCCTGGCTTTGGGAAGAGTATGTTCATACCTTGTTGTCAAAAGATTTCATACATCCACGCAATAAAGAAAAGAAAGGTGGTATCTCAGTATTTTCTGACCGTGAACGAAAAGTATTTCCAGATTTCTATCATCAAAACCATAAAATCGTACTAGATGCTAAATATAAAAAACTGGAATTGACTGAAAAGGGAATCAATCGTGAGGACTTGTTCCAGTTGATTTCCTATTCTTATATTTTAGAAGCTGAACAGGCTGGGCTTGTTTTTCCTAGCAAGGAAAAGGTAGTTGATAATGAGATAGGTAACCTAGCAGGTTATGGAGCCTTGTTGAAGAAATGGTCTATCCAAGTCCCTGAACAAGTTGAAAGCTATCAAGATTTCATTAGGAAAATGGAGTCCTTTGAAAAAGTTTTTATCGAAAATCTAGGTAGAAATTTAAAAGGTAAGACAAATTCAGGGTAAATGTCTAGTTATCTCCTTGGTTAAAAATACAAAACACGAACGTTATTTATTTTTGGACATAATAATTGACAAAAAACGGACATTATTGTAAACTTGTTAGAGTAATTGTCTGGAAAAGACGAGGCTATTCCTAACTTTAGGAAAGTCTAAACAAGAGAAATGAGAGAAATATGTTAAACGAATTTCCGATCTTTGACTATGAAGATATTCAGTTAATCCCAAATAAGTGCGTTCTTAAAAGTCGTGCAGAGGCTGACACGCAGGTAACTTTAGGGAAGCATACCTTTAAATTACCAGTTGTTCCTTCCAATATGCAGACAATCTTGGATGAAAATGTTGCTGAACAACTTGCTAAGGGTGGATATTTCTATATTATGCATCGTTTTGATGAAGAAGGACGTATTCCTTTTGTCAAACGTATGCACGATCAGGGCTTGATTGCTTCAATCTCAGTAGGTGTTAAAGACTACGAGTATGACTTTGTTAGTCAATTAAAGGAAGATGCTCCAGAGTACATTACCATTGATATTGCTCATGGTCATGCTGATAGCGTTATTTCAATGATTCAGCACATTAAGAAAGAATTGCCAGAGACTTTTGTCATCGCTGGAAACGTTGGAACTCCAGAAGCCGTGCGTGAACTTGAAAATGCTGGTGCAGATGCTACTAAGGTCGGAATCGGTCCAGGTAAGGTTTGTATTACTAAGGTCAAAACTGGTTTTGGTACTGGCGGTTGGCAGTTAGCGGCCCTTCGCTGGTGTGCTAAAGCTGCGCGTAAACCGATTATTGCCGATGGTGGTATCCGTACACATGGTGATATCGCCAAATCAATCCGCTTTGGTGCAAGTATGGTTATGATTGGTTCTTTATTTGCAGGGCATATCGAAAGTCCTGGTAAAACAGTTGAAGTTGATGGTGAACAATTCAAAGAATACTATGGTTCGGCTTCAGAATACCAAAAAGGTGCCTATAAGAATGTCGAAGGTAAAAAAATCCTTCTTCCTGCCAAAGGGCATTTACAGGATACCTTAACTGAGATGGAACAGGATTTGCAAAGTTCGATTTCTTATGCTGGAGGTCGTAAGGTTGCTGATCTTCGTCACGTTGACTATGTCATTGTGAAGAACTCTATCTGGAATGGTGATGCTCACTAAAAATATGATTACTTATTTATGCCGCGAATTGGCGTGGCGTTTCTACAAGGTACCGTAAATACCTAACAATGAGTAAGCTACAGAGATATAAGGATAGGTGTTAAATCTATTTCTTTATTTCCTAGAGGCTTACTTGGTAAGTCTCTTTTTATTTCGGAGGTTATTGTGAAATTATTAGAAGAACGAATTTTAAAGGATGGAAACGTTCTTGGTGAGAATATTCTTAAGGTGGATTCCTTCTTAACCCACCAAGTTGATTATTCCTTGATGCGCGAGATTGGTCGTACTTTTGCGGAGCATTTTAAAAATGCTGGTATTACCAAAGTCGTAACCATTGAGGCATCTGGAATCGCCCCAGCCCTTTATGTGGCTGAACAGTTAGATGTTCCCATGATTTTTGCTAAAAAGGCAAAAAATATCACTATGAATGAAGGAATTTTAACTGCTGAAGTTTATTCTTTCACTAAACAAGTAACTAGTACCGTATCTATTGCAGGTAAGTTCTTATCTCCTCAAGATAAAGTATTGATTATTGATGATTTCTTGGCTAATGGTCAAGCAGCTAAAGGTTTGATTCAGATTATTGAACAGGCTGGTGCTACAGTTGAAGCTATCGGAATTGTGATTGAAAAATCTTTCCAAGATGGTCGTGAACTGCTAGAAAAATCAGGTCATCAAGTAGTATCACTCGCGCGATTAGAGCGTTTTGAAAATGGAAAAGTTATCTTCAAGGAGGCAGACATCTAATGAAACAACAGGAAAACCACTCACAGGCAGCCATTCTTGGTTTGCAACACTTGCTAGCCATGTACTCAGGTTCAATCCTGGTACCAATCATGATTGCAAGTGCTTTAGGGTATTCAGCTCAACAGTTGACCTACCTTATTTCAACAGATATCTTTATGTGTGGGGTTGCAACTCTCTTACAATTGCAACTCAATAAACATTTTGGTGTTGGTTTACCTATTGTTCTTGGGGTAGCCTTCCAGTCTGTTGCTCCTCTTATCATGATCGGTCAGAGTCATGGTAGCGGTGCTATGTTCGGAGCTTTGATTGCTTCAGGGATTTATGTTATCCTGATTTCAGGGATCTTCTCTAAGGTTGCCAATCTTTTCCCTGCAATCGTAACTGGATCTGTCATTACGACGATTGGTTTGACCTTGATTCCAGTTGCCATCGGAAATATGGGAAATAACGTTGAAAAACCAACTGGACAAAGTTTAGCTTTGGCAATGATTACAGTCCTCATTATTCTTTTGGTAAATATTCTTACAAAAGGATTTATCAAATCTATTTCAATTTTGATTGGTTTGATTGCAGGTACCATTATTGCTGCAACAATGGGCTTGGTTGATTTCTCACCAGTAGCAGAAGCTCCACTCGTTCATATCCCAACTCCATTTTACTTCGGTGCTCCACAATTTGAGATTTCTTCTATTGTCATGATGTGTATTATCGCTACTGTATCTATGGTAGAATCAACTGGTGTTTATCTTGCCCTTTCTGATATTACTAAAGATCCAATCGATAGCACTCGTCTTCGCAATGGTTATCGTGCAGAAGGTCTCGCTGTTCTGCTTGGTGGACTTTTCAACACCTTCCCATATACGGGATTTTCACAAAACGTTGGTTTGGTGAAACTTTCAGGTATTCGTACTCGTTTGCCAATCTACTATGCAGCTGGTTTCCTTATCTTACTTGGTCTCTTGCCTAAGTTTGGTGCTTTGGCTCAGATTATTCCTAGCCCTGTTCTTGGTGGAGCAATGCTTGTCATGTTTGGTTTTGTATCTCTTCAAGGGATGCAAATCTTGGCGCGTGTAGACTTTGAGCACAATGAACACAACTTCCTCATTGCAGCAGTTTCTATTTCTGCTGGGGTGGGATTGAACGGAAGCAATCTCTTTAATACTTTACCGACTGAATTACAAATGTTCTTTTCAAATGGTATTGTTATTGCAAGTACAGTAGCCATCGTCTTGAATGCTATTTTGAATCGTAAAAAATAAAAATAAATGAGAAGTGATAGAAATATCCTTCTCATTTTCTTTTTTAGAGCTTGGGTATTGTTTATAGAGTCCTTTTTATGGTAAAATGGTTCTATGAATGAAAGAATGAAAGAGCTCGTTGAACTGCTCAATCGCTATGCGACAGAGTATTATACAAGTGATAATCCATCTGTATCTGATAGTGAGTATGACCGTCTTTATCGTGAACTGGTAGAGTTAGAAAAAGCTCATCCTGACCAAGTCTTGCCAGAAAGTCCGACACATCGTGTTGGTGGAAAGATTCTTGATGGATTTGAGAAATATAGTCATCAGTATCCTCTTTATAGTTTGCAGGATGCTTTTTCACGTGAAGAACTCGACTCCTTTGATGTGCGTGTTCGTAAAGAATTGGATGATGTCACTTATATTTGTGAGTTGAAGATTGATGGTTTATCGATTTCCTTGACTTATGAGCAGGGAATTTTTGTTGCTGGAGCAACTCGAGGTGATGGATCTATTGGTGAAAACATCACTGAAAATCTTAAACGAGTGAAAGACATTCCGTTATCATTATCTGAAAAAATAGATATAACAGTTCGTGGTGAATGTTATATGCCGAGAGCTTCTTTTGATCAGGTCAATCAATCTCGTCAAGAAAACGGGGAGCCAGAATTTGCCAATCCAAGAAATGCTGCTGCAGGAACCCTTCGACAGTTAGACACAGGAGTAGTAGCTAAGCGTAATCTTGCAACTTTCCTCTATCAGGAAGCAAGTCCTTCAACTAGAGACAGCCAAGAGAAGGTTTTAAATCATCTGGAACAGTTGGGCTTTGTTGTCAATCCAAGACGACTATTAGCTCATAGTATGGATGAGGTTTGGGCGTTTATTCAAGCAATTAGTCAAGAAAGAGATCAGTTGCCTTATGATATCGATGGAGTTGTGATTAAGGTCAATGATCTAGCTGGTCAGGAGCAACTAGGATTTACAGTTAAAGCGCCTAAGTGGGCAGTCGCTTATAAATTCCCAGCAGAAGAAAAAGAAGCGAAACTTCTTTCTGTTGACTGGACAGTAGGGCGTACAGGAGTTGTGACTCCGACTGCTAATCTTACTCCAGTGCAACTTGCAGGTACAACTGTAAGTCGTGCAACGCTTCATAATGTCGACTATATCGCTGAAAAGGATATCCGCAAGGATGATACAGTCATTGTCTACAAGGCAGGCGATATTATTCCCGCTGTCTTACGAGTGGTTAAGTCTAAGCGAGTGTCGGAGGAGAAACTAGATATTCCAACAAACTGTCCAAGTTGTGAGAGCAAGCTGTTACACTTTGAAGATGAGGTGGCTCTTCGTTGTATAAACCCACGTTGTCCAGCTCAAATCAAGGAAGGTCTAATTCACTTCGCATCCCGTGATGCCATGAATATCTCTGGACTTGGCCCATCAATCGTGGAGAAATTATTTGCTGCCGATTTGGTTAAGGATGTTGCAGATATTTATCGCTTGACTGTGGAAGATTTGCTTTTGCTAGATGGTATCAAGGAAAAATCTGCTCAAAAGCTCTACCAGGCTATTCAAGCATCCAAAGAAAATTCTGCTGAAAAACTCTTGTTTGGTTTGGGGATTCGTCATGTAGGAAGTAAGGCAAGTCAGTTGCTTTTACAAAACTTCCACTCAATCGAATCACTAGCGCAAGCTAATCCTGAAGAAATTGCAAATATTGAAAGTTTGGGGAGTGTCATTGCTCAAAGCCTACAGACCTATTTTGCTACAGAGGGTTCTGCAATCCTTTTAAGGGAATTGAAAGAATCAGGTGTTAATCTGGACTACAAAGGACAGACAGTTGCAGCAAATGCAGCCTTGTCTGGTTTAACTGTCGTATTGACAGGAAAGCTAGAGCGTTTGAATCGCTCAGAAGCTAAAAATAAATTAGAAAGTCTAGGAGCCAAGGTTACTGGTAGTGTGTCGAAAAAAACAGACCTTGTTGTAGCAGGAGCAGATGCAGGAAGCAAGCTCCAAAAAGCACAAGAACTGGGAATAGAGATTCGTGATGAAGCTTGGCTTGAGAGTTTGTAAGCTATGAAAGAAGTAAAAAAACGCGCACGTCTCATTTATAATCCGACCTCAGGCCAGGAAATTATCAAGCAAAATATCGCAGAAGTTCTAGAAGTGTTAGAGAGCATAGGCTATGAAACCAGTGCTTTTCAGACCAAACCTGAACACTTATCAGCTCAGAAAGAAGCAGAAAGAGCTGCAAAAGCTGGCTTTGATTTGATTTTGGTAGCTGGTGGCGATGGTACTATCAATGAAGTGGTTAATGGAATTGCACCTCTGGAACATCGTCCAAAGATAGCCATCATTCCTACTGGAACTACCAATGACTATGCAAGAGCATTGAAAATACCTATGGGGGATCCAGTTGCTGCAGCCAAGATCATTGCTAAAAATGAAACCAAGCAAATTGATATTGGTCGTGCCTTTGGTGATAAGTATTTCATCAATATTGCTGCGGCAGGAACTCTTACGGAGTTAACTTTTAGCGTTCCGAGTGAACTAAAGACGCGTTTGGGTTATCTGGCCTACGTTGCTAAAGGCTTCGAGATGTTTCCAAAATCCAAAGCCCGTCCTGTTCGTATTTACCATGATTGGGGAATTTTTACAGGAGAAGTTTCTCTTGTCTTTGTTGCCTTGACCAATTCTATTGGTGGATTTGAGCAATTCGCACCTGATACCAAACTAGATGATGGCAATTTCACGCTTATTCTAGTAAAGACGGATAAAATACTAGATATGTTGAGTCTGCTAGTTCAGGCCATGAACGGAGGCCAACACGTTTCAGATATCAATGTTGAATACCTTAAAACGAGTAAACTCCGAATTGAAACTTTGGATCATGAAGAGCCTTTTATGCTCAATCTTGATGGAGAATACGGTGGCGACACACCAGTAGATTTGGAAGTGTGCCATAATCACATTGAATTTTTTGTGAATCGTGAGGCACTTGATCAATAAATTATTAGTCACATATAAAATCAAATTTATTTAGAAATTAGGGAGAACCATGTACAATTATCCTGTACTTATTCATTATCATCGTAAAGATGAAGCTTACGAGGCTTGCAGTTTCAGCAAAAAGCCTCTAGATTCAGCAGAACTTATCAAAGAAGAAGAATATTTTGGAGCAAAATTCTCACTGACTCAATCGAGTGAAGTAGCTCTTGAGACCATGACTTTTAGTGTTGAAAAAGATGGTGTCAGCAAAGAATATCCTATTCGCTTCAATTATTATCCACTTTTGACAGAGGTTTGGATTTTGGATGGAGATGATACAGTTTATTATTCTGAAAATCCAGCTATTGCAAGTACTCATTATAAAGACCAAAATCCTTTTGCCTTCGACAAGGCAATCAATAGCGCTAGTTTTGACCACCACTGGGGTTATCAAGGAGAGTTGGGATGTCAGGTTTCTGAAACTGAAACAAGATTTAGCCTATGGGCACCAACAGCTACATCTGTCCAAGTAGTAGTCTATGAATCTGCAAGTAACGACGCACCTATCCTTAAAACCTTTGAAATGGAGCGAGGAAATAGTTACTCCTATAGTCACAAGTATAATACAATTGGTGTTTGGAGTTTATCAGTTCCAGAAAGCTTAGCAGGTTGTGCTTACCACTACCAAATTGACTTTCCTCATCACCAGTCATTAACTCGTGATCCATATACAATAGCGACAAGTCCTGATGGAAAACGTTCAGCCATTGTCTCAAACCAAGATCGTCAGGTCGAAGGTTTTGAGGTTAAGCATGGTACAGAAGCAACTTGGCGTTTGGAAAATCCTTGCCAGGCAGTTGTGTATGAAATGCATATCCGTGATTTGACTAAGTCTAAAACATCTGGTGTTGCGCCAGAATTAAGAGGAACCTTCTTAGGTGCAGCGCAAACTGGAACAGTTAACCAATATGGTCAATCGACTGCGTTTGATTACATCAAAGAACTTGGTGTCAACTATGTTCAGTTGCAACCAATTGCTGACCGTCATAAAGAATACGACGCTGATGGAAATGTAACTTATAACTGGGGATATGATCCACAAAACTACAATGCTCCAGAAACTAGTATGTCTACAAATCCAAATGATCCAGGTCAAGCTATCCGTGATTTGAAAGCCATGGTCCAAGCTTATCATGATGCTGGTATCGGTGTTATTATGGACGTTGTTTACAATCATACCTTCTCAACCGTTGATGCACCATTCCAAACAACGGTTCCTGATTATTACTATCGAATGAACCATGATGGAACCTACCAAAATGGAACAGGAGTCGGTAACGAAACTGCCAGTGAGCATGAAATGTTCCGTAAATATATGATTGATTCTCTTCTCTACTGGGTAAAAGAATACAATATTGACGGTTTCCGATTTGATTTGATGGGAATTCATGACGTCAAAACCATGCAGATGATTCGTTGGGCTATGGACGAAGTCGATCCGAAAATCATCCTGTATGGAGAAGGTTGGGATATGGGAACAGGTCTTGCTCCTTATGACAAGGCTAAGAAAGACAATGCCTACCAGTTGCCAAACATTGGATTTTTTAATGATAATCAACGTGATGCGGTCAAAGGTTGTGAAGTCTATGGTTCTATCAAATCTGGTTTCGTCAGTGGAGCAGGTACTGAGCCGATCCTTGCAAAGGCTATTCTTGGAAGTCGTGAGCTCGGTTCTTATCTCAGTCCGAATCAGGTTCTTAACTATGTTGAGGCCCACGATAACTACAATTTGCATGATTTGCTTAAAACTCTTCATCCAACGGAGAGTGAAAGCCGTATCATGAAAAAAGTTGAAACAGCGACAGCGATGAACCTTCTCATGCAAGGGATGGCCTTCATGGAACTGGGTCAAGAGTTTGGCCGTACTAAACTCGTAGCTACAGGCGAAAATGGAGAGTTGACTCACGCAGATCGTGAGCGAGCAATGAACAGTTACAATGCTCCTGATAGTGTCAACCAAGTCAACTGGGATTTGATCAATGAGCGTCAAGATAGCATCAAGTTTGTCCGTCAGATCATCCGTCTTAAAACACAAACTAGTGCCTTTTCATACCCTACCTATGAAGAAGTCTACCGTCATGTCTTTGTACACACGGCCATTGAAAATAGTGGTTGGATTGTCTACGAGATTCAGGGTGGTGAAGAGCACTTCTTGGTTGTATTCAATGCTAAAGGGGCATCATATTACTATGAAAATGCAGGAAACCTTGAAATGATGGTAACTAATAGCCGTTCTAACAAAGAAAATGCTATTGACGATGTCAGTGTGGCAGTTTTGAATATCTTATCTTAAAAATTACCCAAAAACTCAGGATTTACGCTTGAGTTTTTTTATATTTCTAGTCATAAAAATAATAATGGAAGATTTACCGAAAGTAGTTGAAAATTTCAGAAAATTTGGTAAAATTATACAAAAGAGGTTTTCTACGAATATTATATTATCCAACGATAAAAAACGTTCAGAATTTTAATAAGCCATTTTAAAAATAGATGATAAGAATGATTATTGTAAGTTATTAGTAAGAATATCTGATTATAAATTCAAAGGTTTACTATCATTTATGAAAATTTTAGAAATGTTAAGATAAATTATATGAAGATTTTCTAAAAAAACTTTATGAGAATTCGGAAATTAGTTGAAAGTTTTCTTAAAAGATAGTATAATAGAAACATAGAAAACGCTTACAATAAAAGGGGGATTTATGGATAAATTTGAAGCTTTAAGGACTTTTACAACTGGCGAAAATTTCCATCTTCAACACTATTTGGGCGCACATCTTGAGGAGAGAGACGGGAAATGGGGCTACACATTCCGTGTTTGGGCTCCAAATGCGCAGGCAGTCCATCTAGTCGGTGATTTTACCAATTGGATCGAAAACCAAATCCCCATGGTTCGGAATGAATCTGGAGTTTGGGAAGTTTTTACCACTTTAGCCAAAGAGGGACATATTTATAAATATAATATTACTCGCGCTAATGGTCATCAGCTTATGAAGCTAGATCCTCTAGCCATTCGCTTTGAAACTCGTCCGGGAACAGGGGCTGTCTTAACAGAAATTCCTGAAAAGAAATGGAAGGATGGGCTCTGGCTAGCTCGAAGAAAACGTTTAGGATTCTTTGAGAGGCCGGTTAATATTTATGAAGCTCATGCAGGTTCTTGGAAAATAAATCCTGATGGAACACCATACAGTTTTGCTCAACTCAAAGAAGAACTGATTCCATACCTGGTTGAGATGAATTACACTCATATTGAGTTTATGCCTTTGATGGCGCATCCACTTGGTTTGAGTTGGGGATATCAACTCATGGGTTACTTCGCTCTAGAGCATACTTATGGTACACCAGAAGAATTTCAAGACTTTGTTGAGGAATGTCATTTAAACAATATCGGTGTCATCGTAGACTGGGTTCCAGGTCACTTTACCATCAATGATGATGCATTAGCCTATTATGATGGAACTCCAACTTTTGAATATCAAGACCATGATAAAGCACACAACTATGGTTGGGGAGCATTAAACTTTGACTTAGGTAAAAACGAAGTTCAATCTTTCTTGATTTCAAGTATTAAGTTCTGGATTGATTTTTATCATTTGGATGGTATTCGAGTTGATGCTGTAAGTAATATTCTCTATCTTGATTATGATAATGCACCATGGACGCCAAATAAAGATGGTGGCAATCTTAACTACGAAGGTTATTATTTCCTTCAACGTCTAAATACTGTTATTAAACTTGCTCACCCTGATGTTATGATGATTGCAGAGGAGTCTTCTTCAGGTACCAAGATTACTGGTATGAAGGAAATGGGTGGACTTGGATTTGACTACAAGTGGAACATGGGTTGGATGAACGATATCCTACGTTTCTACGAAGAAGATCCAATTTACCGAAAGTATGACTTTAACCTTGTGACTTTCAGCTTCATGTATGTCTTTAATGAAAATTATCTCCTGCCATTCTCACATGATGAGGTTGTACATGGTAAGAAAAGTATGATGCATAAGATGTGGGGTGATCGTTACAATCAGTTCGCTGGTTTGAGAAACCTCTACACTTATCAAATTTGTCACCCAGGTAAGAAATTACTCTTCATGGGTAGTGAGTTTGGTCAATTCCTAGAGTGGAAATCAGAAGAGCAATTAGAGTGGTCTAACCTAGAAGATCCGATGAATTCCAAGATGAAATATTTCACTTCTCAGCTCAATCAATTCTACAAGGATCATCGTTGTCTTTGGGAAGTGGATACAAGTTATGATGGAATTGAAATTATCGATGCCGATAATAGAGACCAAAGTGTCCTATCTTTTATCCGTAAAGGCAAGAAAGGAGAGATGCTAGTCTGTGTCTTCAATATGGCACCAGTTGAACGCCCTGACTTCACAATTGGTCTTCCAGTTGCAGGCGTTTACGAAGAAATTTGGAATACTGAGCTAGATCAATGGGGTGGTGTTTGGAAAGAACACAATCAAACTGTTCAAACTCAAGAAGGTTTATGGAAGGATTATGAGCAGACTTTGACCTTTACCTTACCAGCCATGGGGGCAAGTATTTGGAAAATCAAACGTCGCATAAAACCTACTAAGAAAGTCGCTAATAAAACTCAAAAAGGAGTAGAAAATGAAGAATGAAATGCTAGCTTTAATCCTTGCTGGTGGGCAAGGAACTCGTCTCGGTAAACTCACTCAAAGCATTGCAAAACCAGCAGTGCAATTTGGTGGGCGCTACCGTATCATTGACTTTGCTCTTTCAAACTGTGCCAACTCTGGTATCCACAATGTTGGGGTTATCACACAGTATCAACCACTTGCTCTCAATAGCCACATTGGTAATGGTTCTAGTTGGGGTCTAGATGGTATTGACAGCGGAGTTTCTATCCTTCAACCCTACTCTGCAAGTGAAGGAAATCGTTGGTTTGAAGGTACAAGTCATGCCATTTACCAAAATATCGACTATATCGATAGCATCAATCCTGAGTATGTTTTGATCCTTTCAGGTGACCACATCTACAAGATGGACTACGATGATATGCTCCAATCACACAAGGACAATAATGCCAGCTTGACAGTTGCAGTCTTGGATGTGCCACTAAAAGAAGCTAGCCGCTTTGGTATCATGAATACTGATGCAAACAATCGCATTGTTGAATTTGAAGAAAAACCAGCTGAGCCAAAATCTACTAAGGCATCAATGGGAATTTATATCTTTGACTGGAAACGACTCCGTAACATGCTTATTGCAGCTGAAAAAGCAAACATTGACATGTCAGACTTTGGTAAGAACGTTATTCCAAACTACCTTGAAACTGGTGAAAGTGTCTATGCTTATGAATTTAATGGATACTGGAAGGACGTAGGTACTATTGAATCACTTTGGGAAGCAAATATGGAATACATCTCTCCAGAGAATGCCCTAGATAGCCGTAACCGCCAATGGAAAATTTATTCTCGTAATCTTATTGCTCCACCAAACTTCCTTGGAGAACACGCACATGTAGAAGATTCTCTTGTAGTGGACGGATGTTATGTAAATGGTACTGTTAAACACTCTATCCTTTCAACAGCTGCTCAAGTTCGTAAAGGAGCAGAAGTTGTTGATTCTGTTGTCATGAGTGGAGCAGTTATCGGAAGAGGTGCTAAAATTACGCGTGCAATCATCGGTGAAGGCGCAGTCATTGCTGATGGTGTTGAAATTGATGGTACAGAAGAAGTACAAGTAGTCGGATATAATGAAGTAGTGGGGGTAGCAACAGATGAAGATTGATAAATATTCAGCGATTTTAGGGAATACCGTTGGTTTTCATGATATGTCAACCTTGACAAGTAATCGTCCAGTGGCAAGTTTGCCATTTGGAGGAAAGTATCGTTTGATTGACTTCCCACTTTCAAGTCTAGCCAATGCTGGTGTTCGTAGTATCTTCGGAATTTTTCAACAAGATAATATCAGCTCTGTTTTTGACCATATTCGATCAGGACGTGAATGGGGCTTGAATACCCTTCTTAGTCACTACTACCTTGGAATTTACAATACCCGTGTAGAAAGCAGTACGGTTGGTAAAGAGTATTATCAACAACTCTTGACCTACTTGAAACGTTCTGGTTCAAATCAAACAGTATCCTTGAACTGTGATGTTTTGGTGAATATTGATCTTGCTCAAGTTTTCCATTTGCATAATACGACCAAGTCACCAATCACAGTTGTGTATAAGAAATTGCCTAAGAAGGAAATTTCAGAAGTAAATGCAATCCTTGATATCGATGAAACTGATCATGTGGTTTCCCACAAACTCTTTGATAAAAAATCAAACCAAGATTACTACAATATGTCTACTGATATCTTTGTTGTAGATACACCATGGTTGATTAAACGTTTGGAAGAAGAAGCTCAAAAAGAGTTTCCAGAAAAATTACGATATGTTTTGCGGAATTTGGCAGCAAAAGAAGGTGCTTTTGCATATGAATACACAGGTTACCTAGCAAATATTCATTCAGTAGAAACATATTACCAAGCGAATATAGATATGCTCGATCAGCATAAATTCTACTCTTTGTTCTCACCAAATCAAAAGATTCATACTAAGGTCAAAAACGAAGAGCCTACCTATTATGCTCCTGGTTCTAAAGTGAATATTTCACAGTTTGCATCTGGTAGTATTATTGAAGGTGAAGTGGATAAATCTATTATTTCGCGTAATGTTCGAATCAATAAAGATAGCTTGGTTAAAGAGTCTCTTATTTTCCCTCGCGTTGTCGTTGGAAAAGGTGCACAAGTTGAGTACGCAATTGTAGATAAGGGTGCTGAAATAGCTGAGGGAGTTGTCATTCGAGGTACAGCAGAAAACCCTGTTGTCATCAAAAAAGGCGAAAAAGTAACAGAGGATGTCCTTTCATGAAAATTTTATTTGTAGCAGCAGAGGGTGCTCCCTTTTCAAAAACAGGTGGATTGGGAGACGTTATCGGAGCACTTCCAAAATCATTAGTAAAAGCTGGGCATGAAGTTGCTGTTATCTTACCCTACTATGACATGGTTGAAGCCAAGTTTGGTGATCAGATTGAAGATGTCCTTCAATTCGAAGTATACGTTGGTTGGCGCAGACAATTTTGTGGAATTAAGAAAACTGTTTTAAACGGTGTTACTTTCTACTTTATTGACAATCAATATTATTTCTTCCGCGGACATGTGTATGGAGATTTCGATGATGGTGAACGCTTTGCCTTCTTCCAACTTGCAGCCCTAGAAGCTATGGAGCGTATTGGATTTATCCCTGATGTCCTCCACGCTCATGACTACCATACAGCTATGATTCCTTTCTTGTTGAAGGAAAAATACAGATGGATTCAAGCTTACCAAGGAATCAAGACTGTTTTGACCATTCATAACTTGGAATTTCAAGGTCAATTCTCTGAAAGTATGCTTTGGGACTTGTTTAGAGTTGGTTTCGAACGTTATGCTGATGGAACTGTGAGGTGGAATGATTGCCTTAACTGGATGAAGGCAGGGATTCTCTACGCAGACCGTGTATCAACTGTGTCGCCAAGCTATGCTTATGAGATTATGACTACTGAGTTTGGTTGTGGAATTGATCAGATTCTTCGTATGGAATCTGGTAAGGTTTCAGGTATTGTGAATGGTATTGATACAGATTTGTACAACCCAGAGACGGATGCTTTACTTGACTATCATTTTAATAAAAATGATCTATCAGGAAAGGCGCAAAATAAAGCAAAACTTCAAGAAAAAGTTGGTCTTCCTGTACGTCCGGATGTGCCGTTGATTGGTATTGTATCTCGCTTAACTCGTCAAAAAGGTTTTGATGTAGTAGTTGAAAGCTTGCATCGTATGCTTCAAGAGGATATTCAAATAGTCCTCTTGGGAACTGGTGATCTAGGATTTGAACAAGCCTTCTCTTGGTTTAGTCAAGTATTCCCAGAAAAACTTTCTGCCAATATTACTTTCGACGTAAAATTAGCTCAAGAAATCTACGCTGCTTGTGATTTGTTCCTTATGCCAAGTCGTTTTGAACCGTGTGGACTTTCACAAATGATGGCCATGAGATATGGAACCCTTCCTTTGGTAAATGAGGTGGGTGGTCTTAGAGATACTGTACAAGCCTTTAATCCAATTGATGGAACAGGTACAGGCTTTAGCTTTAATAACCTAACTCCATATTGGCTCAACTGGGCATTGCAAACCGCTTTGGACGTTTATCACAACCATCCTGACGTTTGGAAAAACATGCAAGTTCAGGCTATGGAATGTGATTTCTCTTGGGATACAGCCTGCAAGTCATATCTTGATTTGTACCATAGCCTAGTAAACTAAATAGTTAAAATCGTATGATACCTTCATACGATTTTTTGAGATTCTGAAAGTAAGGCAATTATATGAAAAAAATTAAAGGACTCTGTGTACTGGATGTCGATGGGACACTAATAGAAGAGGAAGTTATTGATTTGTTGGGGAAAGAAGCAGAGTGTGAAAATGAAGTAGCTCTACTGACTGCCCAAGCTATGAGGGGAGAACTAGATTTTGAAGAAAGCCTGAGAAAACGTGTTTCTTTATTACAAGGACTATCTGTCGATAAATTTGAACATCTTTATACACAGGTTCATTTTAGCAAGAATGCCCAAGAGTTCGTTAAAATTCTTCAAAAACATGATATTGAGGTCGGTCTAGTTTCGGGTGGTTTTGTACCTATTGTCGAAAGACTGGCAACTGAACTTGGTATTTCACTTATTGCTGCAAATCGTCTTGAAGTAAAGGATGGATTTTTGACAGGAAAACTTGAAGGAGAGATCATTACTAGGGAAGTCAAGGAAGAGACTTTGATAAGATGGGGCAAAGAATTAGACCTTCCTATTGAGAAGACTATTGCTATTGGAGATGGAGCTAATGATTTAGCAATGTTAAAGAGAGCTGGAATCGGCATTGGCTTCTGTGCCAAAGCAATCGTGAAAGAGGAAATTCCCCTTCAAATTGAAGAAAGAGACTTCTCAAGAGTATTGAAGCTGATAGATTTATTTTGATTAGAAAGGAGAGTGTATGAAAATTGTTATCGCATCTGACTCTTTTAAGGAGAGTCTCCCTGCAAGTGAAGTAGCTAAAGCTATCAAACGAGGCCTTCAAAAGGCTCTACCTGAATCGGAATGTTTGCTCTTACCTGTTGGCGATGGAGGAGAAGGTACAGTAGACGCCATAAAAAGTGCTTTAGGTCTTGAAGAACATACAACTCAGGTAACAGGTCCCTTTGGTGATGAGGTGCAAATACCTTATGTTTATAAAGAAACTCTCGCTTTATTTGAAGTTGCGGATTTGATAGGTCTTGCTAAAATTCCTATTGAAAAACGAAATCCCCTGAAGATTCAAACAAAGGGGATTGGTCAACTGATTCTGCATTTAATAGAGCATGGCATGAAAGAAATCTATATTGGAGTCGGTGGGACATCCAGTAACGATGGTGGAATTGGTGTTGCTTCAGGACTTGGTTACCAGTTCTATGACAAAAATGGAGATGAACTTTTAGATATTGGTCAGTCCTTGTTTGAAATTACTGATATCTCAAAGGAGAAAGCTATATCTATTCCTTCTGATGTGCGAATTAAAATCTTAGCAGATGTGACAAATTCACTCTGTGGACCACACGGTGCCACTTACACATTTGGGAAGCAAAAAGGCTTAAATCCAGCTCAATTTCATGAAGTTGATGATGCTATTGAAAACTTCTATCGTAAAGTTGCCCCTGAAATTCTAAGTCTTGAAGGAGCTGGAGCAGGTGGCGGTATTGCAGCTGGCTTATGTGCTTTTGCTGGAGCAGAGATCGTGTCTGGTATTGAAACCTGTCTAGACTTAATAGATTTTGATAAGAAAGTAGTAAATGCGGACCTTATCATCGTTGGTGAAGGTAGGTTAGATTCTCAGAGTTTATCTGGTAAGGCCCCAATCGGAGTAGCAAAAAGAACACCTAATGGTGTTCCAGTTATTGCTATTTGTGGGAGTCTGGCTGAGGATTTACCTCCCTTACCATTTGAGAATATCGTCGCTGCTTTTTCCATACTAGAAAAAAGCGAACCATTGGAAGAGAGTCTAAAAAAAGCAGCTGTCTACTTAGAAAATACAGCTGCAAACATCGGTCAAGTCTTAGCTTTGAAAAAAATTAACCAAACCATTTTTTCCAAAAAGAAGTAGGTGCTTTGGTCTCTTTTTCTTGCCACAAGTCTGGAAAGGTCTTTTTAAGATCTTTTTCATTTATTTGAACAGGGACATTACTATGGATAACTAGACCAAAAGGAGAAGAGTTATGTTCTTCAGAAACGATGGTTGCTTGGCAGTCAGCATCTTTGGCTTGTTTTAGATAATAGACCTGCTTTTCAAATACTACTTGAGGAGAAATTTTGACAAAAAGTTGTTCAGTTTCTTTTTTTAGACTCTCTAAAATAGATACATAACCCTTTTGAAATTTATCATCATTAGCTGTTTCAAGGTCTGCATAGCCAAGAACCCTTTCCTCGAAAGTTCCGAGAAAACGTCTCTGTTCATCTGGATTTAGTTTAAGCCCGCCATGAGCCTTTTCTAGAATTTGTTTTGATACATCAGTCATAAAAATAGTATATCATAAAATAAAGGAGAAAACAGATAAAAGAAAGCGATTACTTTATAAACTTAAGGAAAATTTGCACAAAGATAACGTTTTTCCTTGAAAAAGGTGTCTTTTTAAGGTATCATAGAGGTGTAAAAAATTTAACTCAATAAGGAGAGTAAAAAATGTCAATTATTACTGATGTTTACGCTCGCGAAGTCCTAGACTCACGCGGTAACCCAACACTTGAAGTAGAAGTTTACACTGAATCAGGTGCTTTCGGACGTGGTATGGTTCCATCAGGAGCTTCTACTGGTGAACACGAAGCAGTTGAACTTCGTGATGGTGACAAATCTCGTTACGGTGGTCTTGGTACACAAAAAGCTGTTGACAACGTAAACAACATCATTGCTGAAGCTATCATCGGCTACGATGTACGTGATCAACAAGCTATCGACCGTGCTATGATCGCTCTTGACGGTACTCCTAACAAAGGTAAATTGGGTGCAAACGCAATCCTTGGTGTGTCTATCGCTGTAGCTCGTGCTGCTGCTGACTACCTTGAAATCCCACTTTACAGCTACCTTGGTGGATTCAACACTAAAGTTCTTCCAACTCCAATGATGAACATCATCAACGGTGGTTCTCACTCAGACGCTCCAATCGCTTTCCAAGAATTCATGATTGTACCTGCTGGTGCACCAACATTCAAAGAAGCTCTTCGTTGGGGTGCTGAAATCTTCCACGCTCTTAAGAAAATCCTTAAATCTCGTGGTCTTGAAACAGCTGTAGGTGACGAAGGTGGATTTGCTCCTCGTTTCGAAGGAACTGAAGACGGTGTTGAAACTATCCTTGCTGCTATCGAAGCTGCTGGTTATGTTCCAGGTAAAGACGTATTTATCGGATTTGACTGTGCATCATCAGAATTCTACGATAAAGAACGTAAAGTATACGACTACACTAAATTCGAAG
>CAUSCX010000028.1:0-20567 GCA_963530385.1 uncultured Streptococcus sp.
AACTGTTCTGAAAGAATATCGTATCTTCCGTGATGACGAAAAAGAGTCAACACAACCAGTAGCTGCGGAAAATAGTGCCCAGACCTTGAATGTTGGCGATCAACTTCAATTGCCTGCCGAGGTAACAGTCTACTATCCATCACAGACTGGCTGGGTTAAAGCTAATCTTGCTGTCCAATGGGATGCAGTTCCAGAACATGCGACTGCCCAAGAAGGTAACTTTGAAGTGTTTGGTCATGTTCTAGGAACAGACTTAACAACCAAGATGCAAGTAACAGTTGTTACAAAAGGTAATCAAGTTATCTCAGAAAATCCAAGCAATAATGCGACAGATTCTAAAGCTTTTGCATCTACTACAAATGATACACAAGCAGCTTCTCGGGATAAAATTTTCTATATCAACGATGGTCACTTTAACGAGGATGGACGTTGGACTAACTGGTCTCGAACTCCGAAAGATCAAGAAACATCTGTGGGAATTCTCTTTAAGAAGAATGGTCAAATTACACCTCAGTCTGTTGGAAAAGTAGCCATTCAGTTCTTTAAAGACAGTGGAACAGACGCACCAGCGACAATGGTATTAGAAAGATATGTTGGGCCTGCCTATACAGAGCCAAGCACCATTTCTCGCTATGAAGAGAATGGGGATCATCCATTTAACAAGGCAGAAAACTGGCAAGAAATTCCTTATAAGGCATCTGGAGAAATCGTGGCTGGTAAACCGATTGAATTTACCTTTGATCCAATTCAGACAACAGCTATTCGAGCACGCATGACTCGTAAATCTACAACTAATGGTCTAGCAATGGTCGAATTTAGTGCTTACTCTCCTGCTAAAGCAAACGATGTGGAAACTCCTTCAGTGACTATTTCGGTTGCTGGAAAAGCATTGGAAAATTTTGATCCTGCGGTTTCAGATTATACAGTGAGCTTAAATGGCACTAAACCACAGGTGACTGCTCAAGCAAGTGGTCACGGTGTGACAACGGTTGTTGAGTCTAGTCAGGATAACCTTCCTAGCCTTGTTCGTCTCATTGCTAAGGATGGTAGTCTTGTCAAGGAATATCGTATTCACTTCAAGCCTAGTCACCGTATAGTTCCTGAAGAAGGTGACCAAAGTCCTGTTTTCGAACGACCAAGTTTAGAAGTTGTCAAGACCGAAATTCCATTTAAGGAAATCATCCGTGAAAATAATGACTTAGCTCAAGATGAACGTCGTGTAATCTCAGAAGGTAAGAAGGGTGAAAGAGTTGATTATGTTGAGGTTCTAGGATCTAACCGTACCACTGTTCATACAGATACGATTGAGGCGCAAGATCGAGTTGTTGAAGTTAAGGTCAAACCAGCCATTACTACTAGCAAAGGTGACGAGCCAGCTCCAGTCGTAGAAGTTCCAGAATTTGATGGTGGCGTCAATGCTGCTGAAGCTGCCAAGCATGAGTTGCCAGAATACACAGGTGCAGTTGGCACAGTAGGTGACGAACCAGCTCCAGTGTTAGAAGTCCCAGAATTTGAGGGCGGAGTCAATGCAGTAGAAGCCGCTAAAAACGAGTTGCCAGAATACACAGAGGCAATCGGCACAGTAGGTGACGAGCCAGCACCAGTAGTAGAAGTCCCAGAGTTTGAAGGTGGTGTCAATGCAGTAGAAGCCGCTAAGAATGAATTGCCAGAATACACAGAGGCAGTTGGTACAGCAGGCGACGAGCCAGCACCAGTGGTAGAAGTTCCAGAATTTGAGGGCGGAGTCAATGCAGTAGAAGCCGCTAAAAACGAGTTGCCAGAATACACAGAGGCAATCGGCACAGTAGGTGACGAGCCAGCACCAGTAGTAGAAGTCCCAGAGTTTGAAGGTGGTGTCAATGCAGTAGAAGCCGCTAAGAACGAAGTCCCAGAATTTACAGGTGGCGTCAATGCTGCTGAAGCTGTCAAGAATGAGTTGCCAGAATACACAGGAACAGTGGCTACAGCTGGAAATGAGCCAGCACCAAATCTTGTTAAACCAGCCGAAGAGGTTCGAATTTTGACTGATAAGGAAACTGGAGTTCTGGTAGCAGGGCTAACTACAGAGTTATCTAAAGACCTCAAGCTTCAAGTTCAAAAGGTTCTACGTCAAGAATTAGCTGGTAAGCACTACGATGCTTATCAAGTGAAATTGCTTGATAAGGACAATCAAGAAGTTGAACTCAAAGGCGCTGTCCTAGTGAGATTACCAGTCAAGGGACAGGTTCAAGGAGTTTATCACATGAGCTTAGATCAAGGCTTGCAGGTTCAAAAGGTGACGCTTGTAGGTGACATGGTTGAATTTGTCACCAAAGATCTAGGACTTTATGCGATTGTCTATAAAGAACAAAACCAAGAACCAGTAAAACCAGTAGAACAAGCTCATGAACCAGCAGTTAAGGGAGAAAACTTTGAAAATGCTTCAGAGAAAGTAGATTCAGCAAGACTTCCAGAAACAGGTGAAAGTCGATCTGATACAGCTGCCTTCCTAGCAAGTCTCAGTCTTGTTTTATCAGTAGCTCTACTAACTGTTAAACGTAAAGAAAAATAGAGTTTGGAACTCTACATTGCTGATTGATTGTAGAAATACTTGGACTATCCCAGTGGATAGGATCGAAAAATGCTACAACCATATGGAGAGGACCTCTTGGTTCTCTCCATTTTTTAAAATAGGGATGAAACCGCTTAGATGAGTGGTTGGAGGAAAGGAATTGAAGAAAGATGGATCATCAATTTTTTGAGAAACGTTGTCATTATAGCATTCGAAAATTTGCAATAGGAGCAGCTTCAGTAATGGTTGGTGCGAGTATCTTTGGAGCTAGCATGGTACAAGCTGCAGAGACAGAGCCCACACTAGAAGCAGAAACAAGTCTTACACAGCTTCCACCAGAGGATAAGTTATCACCAGAATTGGCAGGCGCTATTAAAAGTGCAGAGGCAGACTTTGTTTCAGAGACTAAAGTGGAAGAGGTAGCTACTAAGTCCCAAGCTCTCGAAGAAACTTCTTCAAAACCAGTAGAAACTAAAAATTCTACAGTAGAGGAGAAAAGTACAACCGTAGAAAATGCTTCTACAGAAGTAGCTCCTACTGAGACCAATGCAGTAACAGAGCCCACGAAACCGGCTGAAGTAAATGGAACGGTGGAGAAAGCTGATTCATTTACAGCAGATAAACCTGCAAGTAAAGCAGAAATTGATGCCGCAAAATCTCAAGTAGCTAAAAAGGAATATACGGTATTTCCAAGACCTCAAAAGGTAACTTATGGCGATGGGGTCACTGCTCTAGAAGGAAAGGTAAACCTTGTCTTTAGCGATGGCTTAGATATCTATACACGTAACCGTGCCAAAGAAGTTCTCCAAGCTAGTAATGTGTCTTACACTACCAGTACAAAAGCTACAGAAGGGGCAACCAACATTTTCCTTGGAGTGCGTGGGAAAGCTCCTCTGGCAGAAAAAGAAATCCAAGATATTTCGTCTGGTCTATACGATAAAATTGATGCCTATGTCTTGCGCGTGAAGGACAATAAGATTTCAATCGTCGGAAAGGATACCGATGCTGTCTTCTTTGGACTAACAACCTTGAAACAAATGCTGAAGGAGAGTCCTGTCCCAGTTCTTCGAGATGTGACAGTAGAAGACTATGCAGAAGTGAAGAACCGTGGCTTTATCGAAGGCTATTATGGAAATCCTTGGACCAAGGAAAACCGTGAGGAGTTGATGCGCTATGGTGGCGACTTGAAGCTAACTCAGTACTTCTTTGCGCCAAAAGACGATCCCTATCACAATGCTAAATGGCGTGAACTCTATCCAGAAGAAAAAATGTCAGAGATTCGTGATCTAGCTCGTGTGGGGAATGAAACAAAAACTCGCTATGTATGGACCATCCATCCATTTATGCATAACAAGATGCGTTTTGACACGGATGAATTATATAAACAGGATTTAGATGTCATTAAAGCGAAATTCACCCAATTGTTAGATGCAGGTGTGCGTGAATTTGGGGTTCTAGCTGATGATGCGGCCTGGCCTGTTGGTGGCTACAATAGTTATGTTCGGTTAATGACTGACCTGACAAATTGGCTAACTGAACAAGAAACAAAATACAGCGGCCTTCGTAAAGATATGATTTTCGTGCCAGCCTGGTATATGGGACAAGGGACAGAAGATGAACTTCGCACGCTTAACGAACGCCTCCCAGAAACGGTTCATTTAACCCTAACAGGGGGTAAGGTATGGGGTGCAGTTGACCAAACCTTCCTAACAAATTTGAAGAAGAATTTGACAGAAGGTGGCAAGAAGTATCGTCCGATTCATTTCTGGATTAACTGGCCTTGTAATGATAATACCAAGCAACACTTGATTCTAGGTGGTGGTGAAAAATTCTTACATCCCAATGTTGATTTGTCCTTGGCTCAGGGCATCATGCTAAATCCGATGCAACAATCCGAAGCTTCAAAGGTAGCCCTTTTTGATGTGGCTCAGTATGGTTGGAAACAATGGAGAAGTGCGGAAGAAGCTGAAAAAATCAATGATATGGCCTTTAACTATGTGGTTAATGGAAATTTTGAGGAAAGTGATGTATCAAAAGCCTTTCGTGAACTTGGTAAGCATATGCGCAACCAAAACCGTCCTCCACATGTCACAAAATTGGAAGAATCTGTTGAACTTGCACCTAAATTGACAGACTTTTATAATAAATTGAAGACTGGTCAAAACGTAGACGCAGAGAGAAAAGAATTAAAGGGTATCTTTGCAAACTTGAAGGCTGACGCCCTCCTTCTGAAAGAAAAAGGGGACAAGAAGCTTATTGACCAAATCCACTACTGGTTAGACAATACAGTGGACCAGATGGATGTTTTAGAAGCCTTGCTGACAGCGACAGAAGGTCTGGCTGAAAAGAATGATGCTAAGGTTTGGGAGCAATACTATGCTGGGGTTAAGTATTACGATCAGTCCATTAGTTACTCCTTCTTCTATGTAGACCATTATGAACGGGCAGAGTTTGGAGTGCAACATATTCGTCCATTTATCAATAACTTAAAGGAATACTTGGCAACACATATCCAGACCATGCTGCATCCAGATAAACTTGTGACCACTTTTATTACCAACCGTGCGGGGATTGAAGGAGGTCTTGCAGAAGTAACAGATGGCGACTTGGATACTCATGCGATTGTCAAGACGACAACCGTTATTGAACGAGATGATTATGTAGGACTTCGTTTCAATAAAGCCATTAAGGTCCATACGCTAGGTTTTGCTACAGGAACAAAGACAGCCGATAATTATACCTTCGGAAATGCCCTTGTGGAATATCAAAACGAACAGGGCGACTGGGTGGCTCTCACAAGTCCAGCCTACACAGGTAGAGAACGTACGCTTGAATTTACTAATCTTGATATTACGGCACAAGCAGTTCGTATGCGTGCCACTGCTAAGAAAGATAATGCTTGGCTTGCCATGCGTGAGATTGCCGTCAATAGACCGCTCGAACTTGGAAGCAAGAAGGTAAAAGGGACCATTACCCTAAGTCCAAATCTGGTTTACAAGTATGGAACCAGTGTGCTTCAAATACAAGATGGCAAAGATAACACCGAATCTATGATGGCTCATGCCAATCAAACAAATGTGACTCCAGAAAATGCTTGGGTTCAAATGGACTTGGGTGGAGCTAAGAAAGTGAAACATGTTCATCTAGTTCAAGGGGAAGGTGATAAACTAGCAGCTGGTGTCATCGAATATTCTACAGACGGTACAAACTGGAAGACACTTCAGACCTTAGCTGGGGATCGAATTTCAGATATTAGCCAAAACTTCACAGCCCAATACGTTCGTGTTCGTAATACACAGCTCCTCAGCAAATGGTGGAGAATTGCGGACTTTAGAGTTGACGTCGATACACCAAATACTGATTTGACCGTCACCAATGTCGAAAGCCTGAAGGAAACGCCAGTAGTGGACAGTCGTGGTCGTTATGAAATGACCTTACCTCAAGGGAATCATCTTCCAGCAAATGGCTATCTTGGCTTGAAATTGGATCGCCTCCATGAAGCTAGTTCAATTGCACTTGAAGGTGCAGGTGAAACAGGTTTGACACTGGAATATTCAGCAAATGAAGTGGAATGGATGAGCGCTGACCAACTTCCAGAACACGCCTTGGTACGCTATGTACGCATCGTGAACAAGACAGATAAGGATCAAGCGCTTCCTACTGGAAAATTAGTCGTCAAGACAAAAGAAGTGGATCCAACTGAACTCTTATCAACCACTATGGGTATCCACCAATATTATGGTGCTAATGATGTTCGTCGCATTCACAATTTAGGTCAACTGTTTGATGGGGACTTTAATAATTTTGTAGAATTTTCTGATTATCAACGTAAAAACGGGGAAATTGTCATGAAACTTGGCACCACTCGTCAAGTCAAGAAGATTCGTGCCTATATTCAGGATGCTCAGCGTAATTATTTGCGTGATGGAAAGATTCAAGTCAGTGAAGATGGTAAGAATTGGACGAATGTTGTAACAGTCGGAGATGGTGTGGAAAATGAAATTCGTGATAATTCCTTGACCGACGGCTGGACACATGATTCTGCAAACCCAGGAAATCGTTATATTGAAGGTATTCTGGATCAACCTGTAACTGCTAAGTTTATGCGTGTTCTCTTTACAGCGGACTATAATGCTCGTTTTGTAGGATTTAGCGAAATCGTGATTAATGATGGTGAATTTATCAATCCTGAAAATAATCCTACAGTGACAGGAACTGGTAGCGAAGAAGCGGATAACCTGAAGAAAAATATGACTGACGGTAATGTATTGACTAGCTATGCAGCTACTGAAGATAAAGGAGAGCTTGTTTATCATTTATCTGAAGAAACCAAGGTCAATCATGTTCGCTTGATTGCTGACTTGCCAGAAGGTGCAAAAGTAAATGTCCAAGTTCGTACCTTGAATAATGCTGGTGAATCAGTATGGAAAAATTTGGGTGAAGTAAGATCAAGTTTCCAAACCTTTGCACTTTCAGGAAAAAATCCACGGATTCTCGATGTAAAAGTTTCTTGGGAAGGTGGAGAACCAGAGTTCTACGAAATGACTACCTTTTATCAAGAAGTGGAAAACGATCCAGCACCGACAACAAGTAAAGGCGACGAGCCGGCTCCAGTCGTAGAAGTTCCAGAATTTGATGGTGGTGTCAATGCAGTAGAAGCGGCTAAGCATGAGTTGCCAGAATACACAGAGGCAGTTGGCACAGTAGGTGACGAACCAGCTCCAGTGGTAGAAGTTCCAGAATTTGAAGGTGGTGTCAATGCAGTAGAAGCCGCTAAGCATGAGTTGCCAGAGTACACAGATGCAATCGGCACAGTAGGCGATGAGCCAGCTCCGGTAGTAGAAGTTCCAGAATTTGATGGTGGTGTCAATGCAGTAGAAGCCGCTAAGCATGAGTTACCAGAATACACAGATGCAATCGGCACAGTAGGCGACGCACCTGCTCCAGTAGTAGAAATCCCAGAATTCAAGGGTGGTGTCAATGCAGTAGAAGCGGCTAAGAATGAGTTGCCAGAATACACAGGAACAGTGGCTACAGTGGGGGACAAGCCAGCCCCAAGTGTGGAAAGACCAGTTGCAGAGGTTCGAATCTTGTCTGATAAGGAAACTGGAGTTCTGGTAGCAGGGCTAACTAAAGAGTTACCTAAAGACCTCAAGCTTCAAGTGCAAAAGGTTCTACGCCAAGAATTAGCTGGTAAGCGCTACGATGCTTATCAAGTGAAATTGCTAGATAAGGACAACCAAGAAGTTGAACTTGAAGGTGCTGTCTTAGTGAGATTGCCAGTCAAGGGTCAGGTTCAAGGAGTTTATCACATGAGCTTAGATCAAGGTTTGCAGCTTCAAAAGGTGACGCTTGTAGGTGATATGATTGAATTTACAACCAGAGATCTAGGACTTTATGCGATTGTCTATAAAGAACAAAATCAAGAACCAGTAGCATCAGATCAAGAACCAGCAATTAATGGAGAAAACTTTGAAAATGCTTCGGAGAAAGTAGATTCAGCAAGACTTCCAGAAACAGGTGAAAGTCGATCTGATACAGCTGCCTTCCTAGCAAGTCTCAGTCTTGTTTTATCAGTAGCTCTACTAACAGTTAAACGTAAAGAAAAGTAAGGTTGATAACTCATAGCTCTGAAAAAGCAAATCATTATAAAAGAAGGAGAAGATAGCATAGTCTTCTCCTTTATTAATTGAGTAGTGAGGTGTATAATGAAAGTAAGAGAAAGTATGAAGGAGTAGTGTATGAAAGAGATTGATCAAGCTCTACTGAAAAAAGTGATCATCGAGCGTCCTCGTTCTAGTCATAAGGGAGACTACGGTCGTCTTCTCTTGATTGGGGGAACGTATCCTTATGGTGGAGCGATTATTATGGCTGCCTTAGGGGCTGTTAAAAGTGGCGCAGGATTGGTGACAGTAGCAACGGATAAGGAGAATATTCCAGCTCTGCATAGCCATCTGCCGGAGGCCATGGCTTTTGACCTTGATGATAAGCTATTACTGGAGCAACAGTTGCAGAAAGCTAACGTTGTCTTGGTCGGACCTGGACTAGTGGATGATGAGCGTGGAGAAGAGCTTCTCCAAACAGTCTTTCATCATTCAAATCAAGACCAGACCCTCATACTGGATGGTGGTGCCTTATCTATTTTAGCGAAGGCTGAAATGAAATTTCCCAAAGCCCATCTAGTTTTAACGCCTCACCAAAGGGAATGGCAAGTCTTGTCAGGCTTAGATTTGGATTCCCAAGGAAGCAAGGAAACAGGAGAGGCTTTGAAGAGCTTTCCTTCAGGAACGATTTTAGTCCAAAAAGGTCCAGCGACTCGAATCTGGCAAGCTGGACAAGTTGATTGTTATCAGCTGGGTGTTGGCGGTCCCTATCAGGCGACTGGCGGCATGGGGGATACTCTGGCTGGGATGATCGCTGGCTTTGCAGGTCAATTCCCACAAGCAAGTCTCTATGAAAGAGTGACAGTAGCGACCTATTTACATTCAGCAATTGCCCAAGAACTAGCTGAGGACAATTATGTCGTCATGCCAACTAGGATTAGTCAACAACTCCCAGTCTTCATGAAGAAAATACAAAAAGACACCTGAGGTTTTCAGGTGTCTTTTAAGGATTAGAAGAGTCCTTTGACCTTATCAACAAGATTACCGATTCCTTCTGAGCCTGAAACTAAAGCTTGTGCTTGGTTAAGATACTCACCGAGTTGGTCCTTATTTTCTTCGACAAAGGTTTTTGCGACAGCCAAATCTTTTTTATCGATTAGCTCTTTTACTTGATTAAACAAATCTAATGGGTTCATGATGTCCCTCCTTTTCTAAACTTCTATTCAATCATTTTTTAGAAAAACTTGCAAGAAACTTGACCCTTCCAATAAAGTTCATGGATGTCAAATTGTGTAAATTTTGATATAATTTTTAATGATGAATTTTAGAAATGATCGGTACGTGGTCGTGGATTTAGAGGCGACCAGTACCGGAAGCAAGGCAAAAATTATCCAAGTGGGAATCGTGGTCATTGAAAATGGCGAGATTGTTGACCAATTTGCAACGGATGTCAATCCCCACGAACCCTTGGATTCTCATATCAAAGAATTAACGGGCTTGACCGATCAGCGACTAGCAGAGGCACCGGAATTTTCTCAGGTGGCTGGAAAAATTTTTGACTTGGTCAAGGACGGTGTTTTTGTTGCGCACAATGTCCAGTTTGATGCCAATTTGTTGGCAGAATTTCTCTTTTTTGAGGGCTATGAATTGCGCACTCCTCGTATCGATACAGTCGAATTGGCTCAGGTATTTTATCCTCAACTTGAAAAATACAATCTGGGAATTCTCTGTCAGGAGTTGGGAATTTCACTAGAAAAAGCCCATACTGCCTTATCAGATGCCCAAGCCACAGCAGAACTCTTTCTTTGTATGCGACAAAAAATGTTTCAACTGCCAAAAGGCTTGTTGGAACGCTTGTTAAGCTTGTCAGATGGTTTATTATATGAGTCTTATCTGGTCATCGAGGAAGTTTATCAGAAGCAGTCTATCCTAGTTGAACATGACTTGGTAGAGGTGCAAGGTTTATTTTTAAGAAAAGAAAAGCCAGCCCTTTCTCCACGTAAACTATCTAAAGATTTCCAAACCAATATTGCCTTGTTGGATTTGGAAGATAGAGCCTCGCAAGCTAGCTTTTCTCAAAAGGTTCAAGATTTTCTACAGAATGAAAAAATTGCTTTTGTGCAAGCTCAGACTGGAATTGGGAAAACCTACGGCTATTTGTTACCCGCTTTATCACTAGAAAACGAAAAAGGAATCCTTCTCAGTGTTCCTACTAAAGTTCTACAAAATCAAGTGATGCAAGAAGAGGCTCGTAGATTGGAAGAGGTCTTTCACCTTTCGATTCATAATCTTAAAGGACCCCAGAATTATCTAAAACTAGATGCCTTTCATGCAGCACTAGAGGAAGAAGAATCCAATCGCTTGTACACTCGTTTCAAGATGCAACTCCTGGTTTGGTTAACCGAGACAGAAACGGGGGACCTAGACGAGATTGGTCAGCTTTACCGCTACCAGCAGTTTTTACCAAACTTGGTGCATGATGGTAATCTTCCCAAAGCTTCTCTCTTTTGGTTGGAGGATTTTTGGAGACGGGGGCAGAAAAAAGCTCGCTCTTGCCAGCTACTTGTGACCAATCATGCTTATCTCGTTACCCGACTTGAGGATGATCCCAGTCTACTAGAGGGCCGTCTCTTGATTTTGGATGAGGCCCAGAAGATCTTATTAACTTTGGAAAGTCTTTTACAAAAGAGTTTCGTTTTAAACGACATAGTAGGTCAGTTAGATCAAGCTCTAGTTCGAGAAGAAGGGACGCTTCAGAGACGCTTGATGGAGAGTATTCGCTTTGAGCTTTGTCATTTGATGGACCAGTTCCTATCTGGTAAACGGAAGATGTGTCCAGCTAGTAGCATTGACAAGCTCCGCCAAGATTTTTCTGAGTTGAATTTACCAGAATTTAAAGACTATCAGCGATTTTTCTGCACTGATGGAGAATTTTGGCTATCAGCCTCAGACTTGTCTAGCAAGAAGGTTGTCATTTCTTCCAGTCGCAATCAACGTCTACTCTTTTCTGAGATTTTTCCAGAGAGTTGTCAACTCTTAGCTGTCTCTGCAACCTTGGAAATTAGTAGCAGAGTGTCTTTACCAGAACTAATGGGATTCCCACATGCAGCCTTTGACAAATTGGATGAGAATTTTCAAGAAAATCAAGAAATTTTTGTCGTCAAGGATTTTCCATTGGTGACAGAAACCTCTCAAGAAGACTATGCTCAGGCTCTCGTGGAAGTGCTGGAAGATTTGTCCTATCTTGAAGAACCCATGCTCGTTTTATTCACTTCAAAAGACCTTTTGTTGCAGGTGTCTGACTCTCTATCTCAGCAACACCTAGCCCAATATAAAAACGGAGATCCTGCTCAACTCAAGAAACGATTTGAAAGAGGAGACTCTCAACTCTTACTAGGGACAGGTAGTTTTTGGGAAGGAGTTGATTTTGCGACTCATCCTCGAGTGATTGAAGTGGTGACACGCTTACCCTTCCAAAATCCAGAAGATCCCTTTACGAAAAAAATGAATCAGGAACTTCGCATTGAAGGGAAAAATCCTTTCTATGACTATCAACTTCCTATGGCTATTATTCGCCTCAAACAAGCGATTGGTAGAACCATGCGTCGTCTTGGACAGCGCTCATCTGTCCTTATCTTGGATAGCCGAATGACAAGCAAACGATATGGAAAGCAGATTAGCAAGGCCTTGTCACAGACTAGTCGAGTGAGAGAAGTTAGCAAAGAGCAAGTATTCTCAAAAGTTCAAGAATTTTTACACAAAAAATAAAATAAACATCTGAAAGAATGAAGGAGACCTTTATGAAACGTTCTCTCGACTCTCGGGTCGATTATAGTTTGATATTGCCAGTATTTTGTTTGCTGGTGATTGGAGTGGTGGCTATTTACATAGCTGTCAGCCATGACTATCCTCAAAATATTTGGCCTATTCTCGGTCAACAACTAGCATGGATCGTCTTGGGAATTATCATCAGCTTTGTAGTCATGTTTTTTAATACAAAATTTTTATGGCAGGCGACTCCCTATCTCTACGCCCTAGGTCTAGTCCTCATGGTTTTACCCTTGGTTTTTTACAATCCCAATTTAGTGGCAGCAACAGGGGCCAAAAACTGGGTGTCAATTGGCGGAGTGACACTTTTCCAACCTTCCGAATTCATGAAAATTTCCTATATTTTGATCTTGGCTCGGGTCATTGTTCAGTTCACACAAAAACACAAGGAAAAAGAACGAACGATTGCATTAGACTTTCACTTGATACTGTGGATGATTGTCTTTACACTACCAGTCTTAGTTTTACTGGCCTTGCAGAGTGACTTAGGAACGGCCTTGGTCTTTGTTGCCATCTTTGCTGGACTTGTCTTGCTCTCTGGCGTTTCTTGGAAAATTATCATTCCAATTTTTGCGACAGTTGTATCAGGAATCACAGGATTTTTGGCAATTTTCATCACAAAAGATGGGCGTGCTTTCATACATCAAATTGGGATGCCAACCTATCAGATTAACCGTATCCTTGCCTGGCTCAATCCCTTTGATTATGCACAGACGACAACCTATCAACAGGCGCAAGGGCAAATCGCCATCGGAAGTGGAGGCTTGTTTGGTCAAGGCTTTAATGTCTCCAATCTCCTCATTCCCGTTCGTGAAAGTGATATGATTTTTACAGTCATTGCAGAAGATTTTGGTTTTATCGGCTCTGTCCTTGTCATTACACTTTATCTCCTGCTTATCTATCGAATGTTAAAAATCACTCTCAAGTCCAATAATCAATTTTATACTTACATTTCAACTGGATTTATTATGATGCTTTTGTTCCATATCTTTGAAAATATCGGTGCAGTGACGGGCCTCCTTCCTCTGACAGGGATTCCTCTGCCATTCATTTCCCAAGGGGGCTCAGCCATTATCAGCAATCTGATTGGTGTTGGTCTGCTTCTATCGATGAGTTATCAAACGCATCTAGCTGATGAAAAGAGCGGTAAGACAAGATTTAAACGTAAGAAAGTTGTTTTGAAAAAAGTTAAATAAGGAGTAAATCATGACTAAAGTTGCAGTTATCTTAGCAGAGGGCTTTGAAGAAATCGAAGCCCTAACAGTTGTGGACGTATTACGTCGTGCCAATATTACCTGTCATATGGTTGGTTTTGAAGCCCGAGTAACGGGATCACATGCCATTCAAGTACAAGCTGATCGTGTCTTTGATGGTGATTTATCTGAGTATGATATGATTGTCTTACCAGGTGGCATGCCAGGTTCAGCCCACTTGCGTGATAATGAGCAATTGATTGCTGAACTTCAAAAATGTGAGCAAGTCGGTAAAAAAGTAGCAACTATCTGTGCAGCACCAATTGTTCTGAATCGTGCTGGTCTTCTCAAGGATAAAGAGTTCACCTGCTACGATGGTGTTCAAGAGCAAATTGCTGATGGTCACTATCGCAAGGAAACAGTTGTTGTCGATGGTCAGTTAACAACTAGTCGCGGTCCAGCAACTGCACTTGCCTTTGCCTATAACCTAGTAGAACAACTTGGTGGCGATGCAAATGGTTTGAGAGAAGCCATGCTCTATCGTGATGTATTTGGATTAGATTAAGTGAAACGAGAAGAATCTATCAATTAAAGGATTCTTCTCGTTTTTTACTGTTAAAATAGAAGGAAATCGTCGCTTTTTTGATAAAAAAATGCTATAATGAAGGGTATGAAATATCACGATTACATCTGGGATTTAGGTGGAACTCTACTTGATAATTATGAGACTTCGACCGCGGCTTTTGTGGAAACATTAGCTCAATTTGGAATCAAAGAAGAACATGATAAAGTTTATGAAGCCTTGAAGGTGTCAACTGCCTTTGCGATTGACCGTTTTGCCCCAACAATAGAGAATTTTTTAGAAAAATACAAGGAAAACGAGGCGCGAGAGCTTGAACATCCTGCCTTGTTCGAGGGAGTACCTGCTTTATTGGAGGAAATCTCAGACCAGGGTGGACGAAACTTTTTAGTTTCTCATCGCAATGACCAAGTTTTGGATATCCTTGAAAAGACTGGTATTGCCAGCTATTTTACAGAGGTGGTAACAGCTAGTTCTGGCTTCAAGAGAAAACCAGATCCAGAGTCTATGATTTATTTGCGAGAAAAGTATAAGATTAGTTCTGGTATTGTTATTGGTGACCGTTCTATCGATATTGAAGCTGGACAAGCAGCCGGTTTAGCAACGCATCTCTTTGAAAATATCGTGACATTGAGACAAGTATTAGACATGTAAGAAAAAGAAAAAGAAAAAGGAAAAAAATGACAGAAGAAATCAAAAACCAACAGGCACAGGATTATGATGCCAGTCAGATTCAAGTTTTGGAAGGTCTGGAAGCCGTACGTATGCGTCCTGGAATGTATATCGGATCGACTTCAAAAGAAGGTCTTCACCACCTAGTCTGGGAAATCGTTGATAATTCTATCGATGAGGCCTTGGCGGGATTTGCTAGTCATATTCAGGTCTTTATTGAGCCAGATGACTCTATCACGGTTGTTGATGATGGACGTGGTATCCCTGTTGATATCCAAGAAAAGACAGGCCGTCCTGCCGTTGAAACCGTCTTTACCGTTCTACACGCTGGAGGTAAATTTGGCGGTGGCGGATACAAGGTTTCAGGTGGACTCCACGGTGTAGGTTCATCCGTTGTAAATGCCCTTTCAACACAGTTGGATGTTCGCGTTCATAAAAACGGTAAGATTCATTACCAAGAATACCGTCGAGGACATGTTGTTGCTGACCTTGAGGTGATTGGAGATACTGATAAAACAGGTACAACAGTACACTTCACACCAGATCCAGAGATTTTTACAGAAACAACAACCTTTGATTTCGATAAATTAAACAAACGTATCCAAGAACTCGCCTTTCTGAATCGTGGCCTTCAAATCTCCATCACTGACAAGCGTGAGGGACTTGAACAAACAAAACACTACCACTACGAAGGTGGGATTGCGAGCTATGTTGAGTATATCAATGAAAACAAGGATGTCATTTTTGAAAAACCAATCTACACTGATGGAGAAATGGATGATATCACAGTCGAAGTAGCCATGCAGTACACAACTGGTTACCATGAAAATGTCATGAGTTTCGCCAATAACATTCATACTCATGAAGGTGGAACCCATGAGCAAGGGTTCCGTACAGCCTTAACCCGTGTCATTAACGACTACGCTCGTAAAAACAAACTCCTCAAAGACAATGAAGATAATCTAACAGGTGAGGATGTCCGTGAAGGATTGACTGCTGTTATCTCTGTGAAGCATCCAAATCCTCAGTTTGAAGGACAAACGAAAACTAAACTTGGAAATAGTGAAGTTGTCAAGATTACCAACCGACTCTTTAGTGAAGCATTTTCAGACTTCCTGATGGAAAATCCTCAGATTGCTAAGCGTATCGTTGAAAAAGGGATTCTGGCAGCTAAGGCGCGTGTCGCAGCCAAGCGTGCGCGTGAGGTTACTCGTAAGAAATCTGGTTTAGAGATTTCAAACCTTCCAGGGAAATTAGCAGATTGTTCCTCAAACAATCCAGCTGAAACTGAACTTTTCATCGTCGAAGGAGATTCAGCAGGAGGTTCTGCAAAGTCTGGTCGTGACCGTGAATTCCAAGCGATTTTACCAATTCGCGGTAAAATCCTCAACGTTGAAAAGGCCAGCATGGATAAAATCCTTGCCAATGAAGAAATCCGTAGCCTTTTCACAGCTATGGGAACAGGCTTTGGTGCTGAATTTGATGTCAGCAAGGCCCGTTACCAAAAACTCGTTATCATGACGGATGCCGATGTTGATGGAGCCCACATCCGTACCCTCTTGTTAACGTTGATTTATCGTTATATGAAACCCGTTTTAGAAGCAGGTTATGTTTATATCGCTCAACCACCAATTTACGGTGTTAAGGTCGGCAGTGAAATTAAAGAATACATCCAACCTGGAGCAGATCAAGAAACCCGTCTACAGGAAGCCTTGGCTCGCTATAGTGAAGGACGTTCAAAACCAACTATTCAGCGTTATAAAGGTCTTGGAGAAATGGATGATCATCAACTTTGGGAAACAACCATGAACCCAGAACATCGTCTCATGGCTCGTGTATCAGTTGATGATGCTGCAGAAGCAGATAAAATCTTTGATATGCTCATGGGTGACCGTGTAGAACCACGTCGAGAATTTATCGAAGAAAATGCTGTTTACAGTACACTTGACGTTTAAAAAAATTCGGAAATAGTTCCCATGGTTTGAAAAATATGATATAATCATTACAATTGTTTCAAGTATAATAAAGGAGTTTGATATGTCTGATAATCTGTTGATTATTACTATGATTGCAATCGCGGCTCTTCTGATTATTGCATATGTTGTGGCAGTTATGTTACGTAAACGCAATGAAAAGAGGCTCGCAGTATTAGAAGAAAGAAAGGAAGAGTTGTATAACCTTCCAGTTAACGATGAAGTAGAAGCTGTTAAAAATATGCATCTGATTGGTCAAAGTCAGATTGCATTTAGAGAGTGGAATCAAAAATGGGTGGACCTGTCTCTTAATTCATTTGCGGATATTGAGAATAATCTGTTTGAAGCAGAAGGTTACAATAATTCATTTCGCTTTTTGAAAGCTCAACACAAAATTGATCAAATTGAAAGCCAGATTGCCCTTATCGAAGAAGATATTGCTTCCATTCGAAATGCTTTGGCAGATCTGGAGAAACAAGAATCCAAAAATAGTGGTCGTGTCTTGCATGCTTTAGATTTATTTGAAAGCCTACAGAAATCGGTCGCAGAAGATTCTGAGAAATATGGTCAGGCACTTCCTGAAATTGAAAAACAATTGGAGAACATCCAATCAGAATTTTCTCAATTTGTGACTCTAAACTCTTCAGGAGATCCAGTTGAAGCAGCAGGGATTTTGGATAATGCTGAAAACCATATTCTCGCTTTGACACATATCGTAGAGAGAATTCCAGCAATTGTTACTAAACTAACGAATGAACTCCCTGATCAACTTGAAGATTTAGAGGCTGGCTATCGTAAGTTGCTTGATGCCAACTATCACTTTGTAGAAACTGACATTGAATCACGTTTACAGTTATTGTATGAAGCTTTGAAAAATAACCAAGAAAATATTAAAAAATTGGAATTGGACAATGCTGAATATGAAAATAATCAGATTCAAGAAGAAATCAATGCTCTCTATAAAATTTTCAAACGAGAGATTGCTTCTCAAAAAGTTGTTGAAAACTTGTTGTCAACACTTCCAACCTATCTTGATCATTTAAAAGAGAACAACCAAGTCTTGGTGAAGGATATTGAGCGTTTGAGCAAGACCTACTTAATCGCAGAAAGTGATGTAAATCACGTTCGTCGTCTTCAAGTGGATTTAGATTCCTTAGAAGTTACAGTTAGCGATTTGACTTCAGAACAAGAGGAATATTCAGAAGCTTACTCTGTCTTGGAAGAACGTTTAGAAAATGTTCAAGCTACATTAAAAGAAATTGAAGATGATCAAGTTTCAGTGAGCGAACGTTTAGTACAGATTGAAAAAGATGATGTTAATGCTCGTCAAAAGGCAAATGTTTACGTCAACCGCCTCCACACGATTAAGCGCTACATGGAAAAGAGAAATCTTCCAGGAATCCCACAGAACTTCTTGAAATTGTTCTTTGCTGCTAGCCATAGTACTGAGGATTTGATGGCAGAGTTGGAACAGTCACAAGTCAACATTGAGTCTGTTAATCGTATCCTAGAAATCGCATCACATGATATGGAAGTTTTAGAAACAGAAACTTACAGCATTGTGCAATATGCAACCTTGACAGAGCAATTGCTTCAATATTCTAACCGCTACAGATCATTTGATGAAGGGATTCAACAAGCCTTCCATGAATCTTTAGAAATCTTTGAAAATGCCTTTGATTATCAAGCATCTTTCGAAAAGATTTCCCAAGCTTTGGAAGTTGCTGAACCAGGAGTAACAAATCGCTTTGTTTCTTCATATGAAAAAACAAGAGAAATCATTCGATTTTAATCAAGTGAAGGTGGTGGGACAGAAATTGATAGACAAAGTCTCGATTTCGTAGTCCCAGCCCCGCCAAGATGATTAGGAGTTTTTGGAGTCTAAAAGACCAACAAAAAGTCCAATCAGCTACCGCTTCAAAGTTTGATTGCTAATAAAAAGTGAGGTAGGGATCTCTTGTCCCAACCTCTTTCTTTTACTGATCTTTTTCTAAAAAATGGACATTTTCCTATTTATCATTGAAATTATAGGCCTGATTTGATATGATAAGGCTATGACAAAAAAAAGATCAAACCGAAAAGTAAACAACAAGAAGAGAAGAAATTTGTGGATTATTGTGGGTCTTCTATTCTTCACAATCTTAACATTAGGTGCTGGTATTGCTTATAAAGTCTTGACCAAGCAAGCTTTTGAGCAAAAAATTGAAGCACTGAAAAAAGAAAAAGATGATTCCTATTCACAAGGAAGTCAGAAAGATCATTTTCGTAAGGGGCAGGCAGAAATCATCACCTACTATCCTATGACGGGGGACAAGGTCATTACCTCTGTTCAGGATATCATTGTAAAAGATATTACGGATAAGGTAGAAGATAAAGAACATTTGATTTTTTACTACTCTGAAAAAGATTCTTCTTCCATCAAAGGTGTGGAGAGCCATCTTGTAAAAAAACAGGCCTATGACCTGAGTGATTCTACTGTTGTGGAATTAGAAAATACATCGTTAGATCAGCTGTATCTCAAGGAAGATGGAACCCTGTTTACATTAGATCAGCTCTTTACAGATGCTAGCAAAGCTAAGGAAAAATTTCTTGAAGATATCAAGTCAACACTTCTTGATAAAAAGATTGAGCAAACACTTGTTGATCAAGTAATAGCCGATTTTACAGCTAGCGATTTATCATCTTGGAAGTTTGCATACAAAGATAGTCAATTGGTGTTATATCCAGTCAAAGCAACTAATAATGTAGAAGAAATAGCTTTGCCTATTTCAGATTTCTTTGATGTTATCCAATCGTCCTATCTTACTGAAAAGGATGCAGAACTTTATAAGAAGGCTCAGGCTGAGAAAAATAAAAAAGTAGTAGCTCTTACCTTTGATGATGGACCAGATGGAAATACAACTCCACAAGCTTTAGATATTCTAGCCAAGTACAAGATCAAAGCAACTTTCTTTGTCCAAGGAAAGAATATTGCAGGTAATGAGTCGATTCTTAAACGTATGCAGTCTGAAGGTCATGAAGTTGGAAACCATAGTTGGAATCATCCAATTTTAACAAAACTGTCATTGGAAGATGCTAAGAAACAGCTCACAGATACCGAAGATGCTATTACAAAAGTTCTTGGAAAAAGTTCTAAATTGATGCGTCCGCCATACGGTGCAATCTCAGATGATATTCGCAATAGCCTTGATTTAAGCTTTATTATGTGGGATGTGGATAGTTTGGATTGGAAGAGTAAAAATGAAGCTGCTATTTTAACAGAAATTCAACGTCAGGTAAGCAATGGATCTATCATTTTGATGCATGATATCCATCAAACATCTGTTAATTCATTACCAAAGGTAATTGAGTATTTACAGGGACAAGGTTATAGTTTTGTTACTGTATCAGATCTACTCAACACTCGTTTGAAGCCACATGAAATTTACTATTCTCGTAACCAGTAAGGTCATTGTAGGCAAATATTTAGAAAAAATTAAAAAAAGATAGTTTTAATCTTGACAAGTAGGGGAAAACTTGATATCATATAAAAGTTGAGAAAAGCAGAAGTGAGAACTTCTCGCCTTGCGACTAACGTTGTCTGGCCCCTACGGATCAAATTTCAGAAATGAAATACAATCATGTAGTGCGGGTTTGCGTTAGCAAGTCCGCTCTTGTTTTTCTCTAAATTAAAAAAAGAGGTGAAAACCATAGCAAAGCAAGACTTATTCATCAATGATGAAATTCGTGTACGCGAAGTTCGCTTAATCGGTCTTGAAGGTGAGCAATTGGGTATCAAACCACTAAGCGAAGCGCAAGCACTTGCGGATGAAGCTAATGTGGACTTGGTTCTCATTCAACCTCAAGCTAAACCTCCTGTTGCAAAAATTATGGACTACGGCAAGTTCAAATTTGAGTACCAGAAGAAACAAAAAGAACAACGCAAAAAACAAAGCGTTGTGACCGTGAAAGAAGTTCGTTTGAGCCCGGTTATTGACAAGGGTGACTTCGAAACTAAACTTCGCAATGCTCGCAAATTCCTTGAAAAAGGGAATAAAGTGAAGGTATCCATTCGCTTTAAGGGGCGTATGATCACCCATAAAGAGATTGGTGCAAAAGTTTTAGCCGAGTTCGCTGAAGCAACTCAAGATATTGCCATCATCGAACAACGTGCTAAAATGGATGGAC
>CAUSCX010000029.1:0-20408 GCA_963530385.1 uncultured Streptococcus sp.
TTCCAACTTTTCCAGTAAAACCATGCTGGCGCAATACTCTAATAGCTTGTTTTAATTGGTCGGCATCATTGACAAAAGGAAAAATAACAGACAGATTGAGATTGGTTTGATAAACTTCTGTAACAACATGTGCTTCAGCATGAAATTCATCCAAACACGCCAGTAAACGCCTAGTTCCTCTATATCCAAATAAGGGGTGGCGTTCATCAAAATACTCTTTAGTCCCATCTAGACAATTTGCTTCTGCATTTGTTAACTCTGAAAAGCGATACCAGACTTTTTCATCTGGGTACAAATGGCAAATAGTGTCTAGATAATCTTTTACAAATTGCTGACAACTTGGTAACAGGATGTTTTGGTTGAGCTCTCTCAGCAAGTATTCCCCACGAATCATGCCGACGTGGTGCAATAGTTGTGGGTAAACTTTTTCAACAATTCTTTCGCCACTAAGAGCTAGTTGATTTTGCATAGCCATTCACCTCGTCTTAAAAGATACATTATCATATATCATTATATGATGCTTTCCTCTAGTTCAAAAGCTTCATAAGGTTCAGCTAACTCGTATCCTAAAAATTCTGCTACTTTTTTGGAAGCCTCGTTATGAGCATCCCAAAGTGGAAACATATCTCTATTTAAACTCTCTAGAATCATTGCAGCACCAAGTTTTTTAGCAAATCCATTTCCTTGTTTGTCTGGCCTAGTTGCAACTTCCACTTCAACTGCTCCGTGGTAAACTAACCCTGAGGAAATCCCAGCAATCACTTCATTATTTTTAAGAATAACAAAGCCAAATCCACCTTTTAAAGCAAAATCTTGGTAGGACTCAAAATTCCCTTGTAAATCTTGTGACCATTCTTCCTCAGAAAGGCAGTTATAAATACGATTATCAATAGGTACAATATTGTAACCTTCCTCTATATGAGTAACTAGATCATTTAGAAGTTCAACTTGAAAATTTGCCTTATCCTTAAAAGAATAGCGAGTAAAAGAAATTAACCCACCTTGCCGATGCAGAAAATCTTGCCAATTAGTATTTTCTGAAATAATAATCTTATAATCTAAACCATATTGCCTAACAAAGTCTTCCCAAAATCTGGGATCCAACTCCCCTGCTAGGTATAGAAAATTCCCAATATCATAAAAGCTCGTTTTCCTATCACTGTTTCGATAAACAGTTCCAATTTGAGATTTAAGACCATAGAGAACCATATATTTCTTCCATGTTTTAAATAGTTCCATTCTCCCTCTATTTTACCTTCCAATCTCTGTAGGTTGTCAGTTCTAATTCTGGAAATCCTTCTAACTCCGCCTTTACCTTCAATACTAAGGGGGAGGCATTTTCTTGGGTAATCTGCTCAAGAGGAAGCCAAATTGCCTTTGCTGAATCATTACTTCCATCAAGAACCTCTTGAGGAAGGGATTTTTGAGAGCATTCCAAATCAAGTACTATATCATAAAAGGCCATGATATGATGTACTGCGAAGTCTTGCCCTTCTTCTTGAACCAGCACATCATAAATCCTAGGATTTGAAGAACGGCTAAGAGTATAGCCTGTCTCTTCCAAAACTTCTCTCTTGAGGGTTTCTGTCAACCCTTCACCTGCTTCCTGACTACCACCAGGTAAATCAAAACGATGTTGATAAGGTCCTCTCGTTTTCTCAATGCAGAGTAATTTTCCTTTCTCATAGCAAATGCCATAGACACCAAAGTGATTTTTGATTTCCATATTCCACTCTTTCTAAAAGTCAAAGATTTCTAGCTCACCTTATCCCTTAAAAGGAAAGAGGCTATAGATTTCATGTTCCTTGATATACTTCTTCAGTATCTCCATATTCTCTTCAATTTTTGCCTGAATATCTGTCTCTTCACACGTTGACTCAGCAATAAAGAGGTGAATCTTCAATAAATCTGTCAAGTATAGCAGACGACGTTCCATTTCTGATTCAGGACTTGAAGCTTGCTTAATTTTTGCAAGCTTTTGCTCCAAGCTATCACCATTCAAAAATCTCTGATGAACTCTCCTTCTTATTTTTTGAGTGGATTCCTCCCCTTGTTCTAACGGAGACAAAAGGAGTTTTTTATAGGCAGATAGCTTATTTTCTGTTTCTCTTTCCATATAGGCCAATAAAACCAGAGAACTATCAACAAAGGTCCAAGTGTTATAATCCCCTTCAAATGGGACTTGTATGACATTCTCCAATAATTTCTTAGCCATTTCCTCTTGACTATCCAGATAAAGTAAATAGGCCAGATGATTCAGCGACTCGAGATAGCTAGCTTGGGGTTTTTTATTCTTTTTGGGAACCTGGTTTAAATACGATACTAACTCAGCATCATTTTCAACCTCTTCGATTAGTTCTTTCACTTTCATTTCTTTTCTCCTATCCAGTTCACTTTTTGTTATTTAGAAAGGCTTTTCTCAGATAAATTTTATCGAAATAGATATTCTTTCGCTGTCGCTTGGACATCCGGGGAAAGGTAGCGCTCTATCAAGTCACCTGTCCCTGTAGTATATTCCTCCAGAGGGACATCTTCTCTTTGGTTCCAAAAATTTGAAAAAGCAAAATAGAATTCAAAAAACTCCGTCAAACTTGCGCTGAGTTTATTGAAGTTAGGATCTCCTGGACTGCCCGCGTAAACTGGAGAACTTTCATCTTTCATATCACAGAAAAGAATATCGTCTGTATCTGTAGTAGCGAATATCTGGTATTGCCCTTCACTAAATTGAAGAACATTTTGTAGGGCCCAAGATTCAACTGTCCTTGCAGGAGAGTCGAATGTCAACAAAATGATATTAAAATTTTGATTAGCAAAAAATAAATCCTTTTCGAACTCTATATGTTGATAGTAAGCAAGCAATTCTCCTGTCAAATTGGAAGAGTGAAGCCTTAATTTTTCATTTGAAAAATTAACCGATTGGGGAATAAACGTTGTTTCCTCATAGAGTTTAATAATCTTTTTTAATACAGTAACTACTGCCATTTTTCTCACCTCAGTCAATCCTCTTACGTCTCATTTAAGAATTCCAGCCATATCTTCACATCTGAATTTATCTTATGTGCAATCTCACTCCTTATGAGATTCGTTTATTTATAACGGAACTTCATAAATCTAGGAGAGCTACTTAGAGTCAAAAGGCATAAAACTATCATGCTGCTGATAATAATTCAAAGCATCAACCAAGTCTTGGGGACTTGCATCTGGTTTTTCCTCAAGTGCGACTGCAAGAACATCAATCAACTGGTCTCCATAGTAGACTAGCTGGAGATCTTGCTCCGTCACTTCCGTCGGGTAGACATCACGGTCTTCCACAACATCTGGATAATCTGATACCCAATAAAGGCAATCCAGTTTCAGTTCTCCATCCTCCTTGCCATAGAGACAAAAATTATCTGAAGATAACTGGTCCACGCGTAGCTGCTGGATAATCTGCCCTAGTGAAAGTTCTTGGTGTTTTCGCATCCCGTCTCCTTTTTAATCTCACTCTTCAACAAAAGAGTTCAAAAATTCCTCAAAAGAAGCCCATTGACCATAGATCTCAGCTTTCTCTTCTAAAACATAGAAATACACCTTGCCATAATCCTCTGACCTTAGAGAAAGTGCATAGTTGCCAGAACCAGGATCATAGGCGAAATGGAGAAGGTCTGTAGCCCTAAATCCTGCAGGCACAGCCTCATCGTCATACCATGTAAGAGACTTGCTCATCTCCTCAAGTGAATTAAAGGAATTGAAAGGAAAGAGGTGATGTTCATCGTGGACACCCCTTACTTGGGGCTGACCACCGTTGTGCTTGAGATAAAAGTCCAACATAGTTTTTGGCAATTTCTTCCCCAGAATCTCCTCAAATTGTAAAAGGTCATCTTTTGAAATCGGTGAATCTGCTTCTAGTACTCTAAACATGATTACTCCCTTCAGTTTTCTACAATTCTTCTTTTAGTACCTTTTCAATAAAGTCATAAACATTTGCAGCAACTTTTTGCATTTCTAAGGAACCTATAGCTCCCAAGTCATTTTCATAAATGCAATCATCAGAATTTTTCTTGATAAAGTAAGCCAAATCTCCTTCCTGTCCAATCATAAAGTAATCTGGCTCTACTTCCTCAATCTGATAAGTCTCATTACGCTCTTGAAGGTCCTCCTTAGCATACAAACAGATACCTGTATCTCCAATTTCATAGGGGTCAATCTCTTCCCACTCTGATAAAAACTGATAGTAGAGATTGGGCAAGACAAATCCAAACTCATCTCTTTTCATAGCTTACCTCCACATATTCACTGAATATCAACTATATTACTTCAAAGACCAACCACCATAAATAGTCAGGATTTGTCCCTGCATGGCAGATGCATTCCCACTTGCTAAAAAGAGGCTAATCTCTGCTACTTCTTCTGGTTCTATCCAGCGTTTGATGGGTGTTTCACTAGCTACCCAGTCTGCTAGACCACCTGGTTCAAAGTCTGCTGCGGTCATACCAGTTTTGACTGCACCAGGAGCAATCCCAAAGACCTGGATACCTGCTTCTGCATAGTCCAGAGCTAATTGCTTGGTAAATCCAGCCAAGGCATGTTTAGAAGAGGTATAGGCGTGACCACCACCGCCTGCTAGATTTGAAGCGATGGAACACATATTGATGATAATCCCATGTTTATGTTCCAGCATGTGTGTCAAATAATAGCGGGTCAACTCTACTGGAGTTACGTAATTGATTTCAAAAATCTCTTGAATTTCTTGGGCGGATTGTTCTAGTAAGGGCTTATAGTCATCCAAAACACCTGCCGTATTACAAAGAATATCGACTCGAGGGCACCAATCAAAAATAGGTTCTAAGTCAAGTGTTAAATCACGTTGTAGAAAGTGAAAGTCACCTTGTAAGGCAGGCTTTTCACCCTGATCCACACCAAAAACTTGATAACCATTCTCTAAAAAGAGTCGAGCTTGAGCCAGACCAATCCCTGAACTAACGCCCGTAACTAAGACACGTTTAGTCATGGACTTCAACCCAATCCGTCGCTAGGACATCACATGGTGTCGGACTCCACATGGAAAAACCTTCCCCTTCTCCAGATACGTTGATGAGGAAATAGGGTGTCACTTCAAGAGCGACCCCGTTTTGCTCGATAGTGTCAAAAAGTTGGACATAGTTTTCAGCCCCACCCCAGCCAGTACGTACATATTTTTTCTTAGCCTTTAGTCCAGGCAAAATTTCTTCAAATGTCATGTTTTTCTCCTTTGTTATCTATGAATCTTAATTTAATTATAACAAATAACCGTTTTCCAACGGCTTTTTGACTGTGATTTCTTAAAATGCATTTTTTCCTACGGCAAATCATTCCCCGCTGCTAGGTAAATCTCATACCATTCTTTTCGTGTTAGAGTCAAGTTACTTGCTTGGCTAGCTTCTATCAAATGTTTAGGGTTAGTTGTTCCCACTACTGCCTGCATCTTGGCTGGGTAGCGTAACACCCAAGCGATAGCAATAGCTGAAGGACTCACTCCATATTTTAGGGCTAGTCGATTTAGAACTTCATTTAGATCATGAAATTGCTCTTTTCCAACAAAATTGCCCTTAAAATAGCCAAACTGCAAAACTGACCAGGCCTGAATAATCATGTCGTTTAGCTTGCAGTATTCAAAGATGCTGCCATCACGGACAGCTGCCTTGTCACCTTCCATATTGACATGGAAACCAGCGTCAAAACCAGGTGTGAAAGCTGCGCTTAGCTGTAATTGATTGATAGATAAAGGTTGTTTGACCTCTTTCTTCAGTAATTCCATCATCATAGGATTTTGGTTGGATACACCAAAATCTCGAACCTTACCTGATTTGTGAAGGATATCAAAGGCCTCTGCTACTTGATCAGCTTCCATTAAGGCATCTGGGCGATGGAGAAGCAAGCTATCTAGATAATCAACCTGCAATCGTTGTAGAATCCCATCAACTGACTCTAAAATATAATCTTTTGAAAAATCAAAATAGGTAAATTCTTCTATGCGAATGCCACACTTGGACTGAATCCACATCTTCTCACGCAAGTCAGGGCGATGTTTTAAGACTTGACCCAGTAATTCTTCGCAACGTCCACGACCATAGATATCTGCCAAGTCAAAGGCATTGATTCCGACAGATAAGGCTGTTTCAACCAGCTCCTCAACTTCTTTGACCGATTTATCACTGATTCGCATCATGCCTAGGACGATTTCGGACAATTCTCTTTTCTCTTGACCAAATGTAATGTATTTCATACAGCTACCTCCGTTTTCTTCATTATAAAGCAGAATGACACTTTTATCAACTGCTATCTCACAAAAGAAAAGAACCAGCTTAAACTGGTCCTTTTAAATCTTATCCAATCACACTTCCGTTTGGTACAGCTGGATCAACTGTGAGAAGGGTTAATTTGCCATCATGTTCAGCTGAGAGGATCATACCTTGGCTGACATATTTTTTCATCATTTTACGTGGTTTAAGGTTGGCAACGATTTGGACTTTCTTGCCGACCAATTCTTGTTCGTTTGGATAGTACTTAGCAATTCCTGAGAGGATTTGACGATCTTCACCATCTCCAGCATCCAAGCGGAATTGAAGCAACTTATCAGAACCTTCTACTTTAGAAACTTCTTTTACTTCAGCAACACGGATTTCAACCTTATCGAAGTCTTCAAATTTGATTTCATCCTTGTTGAGTTTGAGTTCAACTTCATCTGGATTCCATTCTTTTTCGACGGCTGGCTTGTTACCTTCCATTTGTTCCTTGATATAGGCGATTTCTTCTTCCATATCGAGACGTGGGAAGATAGGTGTTCCTTTGGCAACTACAGTGACATTTTCAGGGAAATCAGCCAAGCTCAAGTTTTCAAGGCTAGAAACTTCTGCTAGACCAAGTTGAGTCAAGACTGCACGACTGGTTTCCATCATAAATGGTTCAATCATGTGAGCTACGACACGAAGGCTGGCTGCCAAATGGCTCATAACACTTGCCAATTGGTCACGAAGGGCTTCATCCTTAGCCAAGACCCATGGGGCTGTCTCATCGATGTATTTGTTGGTACGTGAGATAAGAGTCCAGACTGCTTCAAGCGCACGCGGATAGTCAACTGCTTCCATGTAGGTATGGTAGTCAGCGATTGATTGTTCTGCCACTTGAGCAAGTGCATTATCAAAGTCTGTTACACCCTCAACATATGCAGGGATTTGCCCATCAAAGTACTTGTTAATCATAGAAACCGTACGGTTGAGGAGGTTTCCGAGGTCATTTGCCAATTCATAGTTGATACGACCTACATAGTCCTCTGGAGTGAAGGTTCCGTCTGAACCAACTGGAAGGCTACGCATGAGGTAGTAACGAAGTGGATCAAGTCCATAACGATCTACTAACATTTCAGGGTAAACGACATTCCCTTTAGACTTAGACATTTTACCGTCTTTCATGACAAACCAACCATGGGCAATCAAACGGTCAGGTAATTTGATATCCAACATCATAAGAAGGATTGGCCAGTAGATTGAGTGGAAACGAAGAATATCCTTTCCTACCATATGGAAGACAGTTCCATTCCAGAATTTATCGTAGTTAGCATGATCCTCTTGACCATAACCAAGAGCTGTCGCATAATTGAGAAGGGCATCAATCCACACATAGACAACGTGTTTTGGATTTGATGGGACTGGTACACCCCAGGTAAAGGTTGTACGAGAAACCGCCAAGTCTTCCAATCCAGGCTCAATAAAGTTTTTCAACATTTCATTGAGACGTCCATCAGGAGTGATGAAATCAGGATGTGATTTGAAAAATTCAACTAAACGATCTTGGTATTTGCTGAGGCGAAGGAAGTAAGACTCTTCTGAAACCCATTCCACTTCGTGGCCTGATGGAGCGATACCACCAGTTACATTTCCAGCTTCATCACGGAAAACTTCCGCAAGTTGACTTTCTGTAAAGAATTCCTCATCTGAAACTGAATACCAACCAGAGTATTCACCCAAGTAGATATCATCTTGAGCAAGCAAACGTTCAAAGACTTGAGCTACTACTTTTTCATGGTAGTCGTCAGTTGTACGGATAAATTTATCGTATGAGATATCCAATAATTTCCAGAGTTCTTTAACTCCAACTGCCATGCCATCAACATAGGCTTGTGGTGTGATGCCAGCTTCTTCTGCTTTTTGTTGAATCTTTTGACCATGCTCATCCAAACCTGTCAAATAAAAGACATCGTAGCCCATAAGGCGTTTGTAGCGAGCTAAGACATCACAAGCGATGGTAGTGTAGGCAGAACCGATATGAAGTTTACCAGATGGATAGTAAATCGGTGTTGTTATATAAAAATTCTTTTCAGACATAATATTTCCTTTCCAGGCAAATGAAACCTGTTTTTCTAACACTTCATTATATCATATTTTGATGATTTTCGATAAGGAAATCCATACAAAAACAAGATAGACAAGTGTCCATCTTGTTTTTCCTATTGATTATCTTATTCATAGCGAAGTGCTTCAATCGGATCTAGTTTAGAAGCCTTGTTGGCTGGTAAAACACCAAATATCATACCGATACCAGCTGAGACCACTAAACTAAAGAGAGCGATTGGGATAGATACGCCAACTTCGATTCCTGCAATCATATTTTGAAGAAGAACACCTGCAAGCATGGTCACCCCAGCAGCAAGCACTAGACCGATGAATCCACCTAACATGGTCAAAATCATGGATTCAATCAAGAACTGAACTAGGATATTACCCCGAGTTGCTCCTAGTGCTTTTCGTAGACCAATCTCACGGGTACGCTCTGTCACCGAAACAAGCATAATGTTCATAACACCAGTACCACCAACAAAGAGGGAAATTCCTGCAATAGCACTAATAATCGTTGTTATGAAGCCAAAGAGTTGTTGAACTTCTTGGAAGGCAGCAGACGCATCTGCAACTTGATATTCCCCTTGTTGAAGACCTGCAATCTCTGTCATTCTTCTTGCCAACTCTGGTCCTAAAGTCTGGGTTAAGCTAGTATCATTGACACGGAAGACAATATTTGAAATCTCATCTGTGTTAAAATTAGCTGCAAGAGAAATATTGGTCGTGATTGGTAGTCCTCCGACTCCAAAGGCTTTGACTGCCTTGGCTTCTTTACTTGCATAAACACCAATAACACGGTAACTAATTTCGTTTACTTCAATAATCTGATTAAGGGCATCCTGTGCGGAACCAAAAAGGCTATTGGCTAGTTCTTCATCTAGGATAATCACACTTGCGAAATCCTTATAATCTTGCGCTCTAAGGCCACGACCTGCAATGATTTTATTTTCAACCGCATCCATATAGGTGACATTCCCACCCGTCATGTTAGCGTGTTCCACCTTTTTATCCTTATAAGTCAAGGTCACATTGGCTGAGTTGGTCACATAGTAGCTATCCACTCCCTTGAGCTTAGCAGCTTCCTTGACCCATGCTTCTTGAGGTTTTGGTGGTTCAACAAAATCTTCTTCTCGACCACCAGACAAGGTCAATGCAGATTGTCTTTGTGTAAAGGAACCGTCCTTACTCTTTGTAGGTGAGAAAAAGACATGGATATCTTTCTGGGACTTGGTCATATTTTTATTGACCTGACGAGACATGGAATCACCTAAGGCCATAATCACGACAACGGAGGATACACCGATGATAATCCCGATCATGGTCAAGAAGGACCGCATCTTGTGGGCCATAATGGATGAAAAGGCAAATTTCAGATTCTGCATCTTAGTTTTCCTCCTTTTCTACTTGGACACTATCAGACGAAATAACACCATCACGGATGACAATCTGACGTTTAGCATAAGCAGCAATTTCAGGCTCATGCGTAACCATGATAATGGTTTTTCCTTCTTTGTTTAATTCAACCAAGAGTTGCATGATTTGATTTCCAGTTTTAGTATCTAAGGCTCCAGTAGGTTCATCTGCCAAGATAATCGAAGGATTATTGACCAATGCACGCGCAATGGCAACCCTTTGCTTCTGACCACCTGACAACTCCGAAGGTAAATGATGGCTACGCTCGGTCAGTTCAACCTTTTCCAGATACTCTTCTGCTAATTTGCGACGTTTTGAAGCTGAAACTCCAGCATAAATCAAAGGCAGTTCTACATTTTGAAGAGCATTAAGCTTGGACAAGAGAAAGAATTGTTGAAAGACGAAGCCGATTTCTTGATTTCGAACCTTGGCTAATTGTTTTTCACCTAAACCAGCTACTTCTTTTCCATCTAGAAAATACTGACCACTTGAAGGGGTATCTAACATCCCAATGGTATTCATTAGGGTAGATTTCCCAGAACCAGATGGTCCCATGATTGCTACAAATTCCCCCTCATGAACTTCTAAGTTAATATTCTTGAGGACTAGTAGTTCTTGGTCACCATTACGATAGCTACGACAGATATTTTTGAGGCTAATTAGTTGCTTCATCAGTCTTCACCTCTTTTCCTTCTTGCAAGGAAGCTGTCGGATTACTGATGACTTTTGCTCCATCTGTCAGACCAGATGTGATTTCTTGATTTTCTGCATCTGCATTGCCCAAACCAACTTCAACTTTTTTGGCCTTTTGATTTTCATCAAGGATCCAAACATAGTTTTTCTCTTCTTCCATGACTACGCTGGTGATCGGAACAATCAATGCTTTGCTAGTGCTTTTCACTTCGACACTGACTGTAAAGCCCTGTTTCAAATCACCGATTTCACTAGTTACATCGACTGTATATGGATATTTAGAACCTGTGTTTGAACCAGCTAAGCTACTACTTGCTTCACTGTTATTTTTGGGATAATTTGAAATATAGCTAATCTTACCATTCCAAGTTTTATCTGGGTAAACCTTGGAAGTGAAAGTGACTTCTTGGCCTACAGATAGATTGGCAAGGTTGTACTCAGAAAGCTCTCCCTTGACCTGCAAGTTATCGTTACTTACGATATGAACCAAAACTTGACTATTTCCTGTTGGAGATTTTGAAACGTTACGATTCACTTCAACAACTGTTCCCTCCACCGTACTCAATACCGTAGCAGCATTCAACTGGGCTTGAGCTTTTTCGAGTTGCGCTTCTGCATCTGCACGCACATCACGAGCATCGCTGATTTGAGAATCAATAGCAGCTGTGGCAGAGCTGGATGACTGAGCTGGCGCTTGTCCAGTTGCTCCTTCTAGACCTGCTTGTGGAAGGCTAGGTGTTGCTGCAGCGGTATTTCGAGACTCATTCAGTTCATTGATATGACGGTCAGCTTTAGCAACAGCACGACTGGCAGCATCATAGGCAGCCTGGGCTTCTGTGCTACTATACTTGACGAGAGCCTGTCCTTCGCTGACCTGATCACCAACAGAAACCAAGACCTCGTCCAAGTCACCCTTACTTGCATCATAATAGATGTATTGTTCATTCTGAGCAGTTACTGTACCAGATAAAAGAACTGAAGATGCCACAGACCCCTCTTTGGCAAGGACAATCTTAGCAGTTTCATCTTTTGCTGCAGCTTGATTTGGTTGTCTCAATAGAAGAACAGCTGCTGCTCCTACTACAAGTACTGATGCCACTCCAATAGCAGTAAATAAAGGCCATTTCTTAGCTTTTGACTTTCTTTTCATAGTAATACCCCTTTTATAAATATATATGTTAAGATTATAGCACACATCCTAAAAATGGACAATTGATTTCTCATTATCCAAAAACATTTGCTAAAATCTTTTATTGTTGTATTAGTTATATAATACACTTTCTTTTTTATTTTTGCAAGCATTTTCTTAAAAATTTTAAACGTAGCAGATTTTTGCATTGACCTCCAAAAAAAGATAGAATATGACTAGAAAACAACAAAGGAGCTTTCTATGAGAGAATACGATATTATCGCCATTGGAGGAGGTAGCGGGGGTATTGCTACCATGAATCGTGCTGGTGAACATGGTGCTAAAGCGGCAGTGATTGAGGAAAAGAAATTAGGTGGAACCTGTGTCAATATTGGCTGCGTTCCTAAGAAAATCATGTGGTATGGAGCTCAAATCGCAGAGAGCATCCACAAATATGGACCTGACTATGGTTTTACAAGTACTGGCAATGAATTTGATTATGCAAGGCTTCGTAAAAATCGTGAAGCCTATATTGATCGTGCTCGCTCTTCTTATGGTGGAAGCTTTAAGCGTAACGGAGTTGATTTGATTGAAGGACGCGCCGAGTTCGTTGACGCTCATACAGTCAGTGTCAATGGTGAGTTGATCCGTGCTAAGCACATCGTGATTGCAACTGGGGCACATCCTCATATTCCTGCCATTCCTGGTGCGGAACTAGGTGGTAGTTCTGATGATGTCTTTGCTTGGGAAGAGTTGCCTGAATCTGTAGCCATTCTTGGGGCAGGTTACATTGCTGTCGAATTGGCTGGCGTGCTCCATACCCTTGGTGTGCAGACAGATTTATTCGTCCGTCGCGAGCGTCCGCTCCGTGGATTTGATAGTTATATTGTTGAGAGTCTAGTTCAAGAAATGGAAAATACTGGATTAAACCTCCACACCCATAAGATTCCTGCTAAACTTGAAGAAACTGAACAAGGTATTATCATTCATTTCGAAGATGGCAGCACTCATACTGCCAGTCAAGTTATCTGGGCAACAGGCCGCCGTCCAAATGTCCAAGGGCTTCAACTTGAAAAAGCTGGTGTTACCCTTAATGAACGTGGCTTTATCCAGGTTGATGAATATCAAAACACTATCGTTGATGGTATCTACGCTCTTGGAGATGTAACGGGTGAGAAAGAACTTACTCCAGTCGCAATCAAGGCTGGCCGTACCCTATCCGAAAGACTTTTCAACGGTAAAACCAATGCTAAAATGGACTACACGACTATTCCAACTGTTGTCTTCTCACACCCAGCTATCGGAACTGTCGGTCTAACTGAGGAAGAAGCTATCAAAGAGTATGGACAAGAAAACATTAAAGTTTATACTTCAAAATTTGCTTCTATGTATTCAGCAGTAACTAGTCACCGTCAAGAAGCTCGCTTCAAGCTAGTTACAGCTGGTGAGAACGAAAAGATAGTTGGCCTTCATGGTATCGGCTACGGCGTTGATGAAATGATTCAAGGTTTTGCTGTAGCAATCAAGATGGGAGCTACAAAAGCAGACTTTGATGCTACTGTCGCTATCCATCCAACAGGTTCAGAAGAATTTGTGACCATGCGTTAATACAAAAAGTGACCATCTTGGTCACTCAGATTGAAGAAAAAGCCTATTTAGGACCATTTTCTTCAATCTTTTTCTTTTATTAGAGCAAATTATAAAACACTTAAAAATAGCATCCCATCAGGATTCCTAAGAATTTTCACTATGTGGTAACCAATCTCCATAAGGGTACTTTTTTTATTACGGATAGGATCTATCTGTGTTCTGAAAAAAACTAGCCAACTTTTTTGTCTAAATCGGCCGTTACAGATTTGTAACCTTTATTTTTAAAATAGGTTGACAATCATCTCCCTTACAGTATAATAGTTACTATAAATTAAAAAAGAGGTTAACTATTATGAAAAAAGCACACATTTACGCTATTCCAGCTATCGGGGCCGCTCTGATTGCAGTATTAGCCCAAATCAGTATCCCAATTGGACAAGTACCATTTACTCTACAAAACTTTGCTATCGGACTCATTGCTACTGTTTTTAGACCAAGGGAAGCCGTTCTTTCTGTTGGTCTCTATCTCTTGCTGGGTGCTATCGGTATTCCTGTCTTTGCCAGTGGGGGAGCTGGTTTTCATGTTTTGGTAGGTCCAAGCGCTGGCTATCTTTGGTTTGACCTTGTCTATGCTGGGCTTACGTCCTATCTTATCCATAAGAAAAGTGGCTATATTCGTATCTTTCTTGCAAATCTCTTGGGAGATTCCCTTGTCTTTGTTGGTGGTATTCTCAGCCTCCACTTCCTTGCTGGTATGCCTTTTGATAAAGCACTAGCTGTCGGTGTCATTCCCTTTATCATTCCTGATTTTGCAAAAATCCTTGCCATCAGTTTTATCGGTCGACCACTCCTTCAACGTCTCCGTTCTCAATCCTATTTTTCAAGCAAATAAAAAGAGGCCGGGTTTTTCCCAGCTTCTTTTGGATTATTCTTACATGATTTCTTATTGATTCTTAAAGGCATCGACCATCACTTGAAACTCCTCGTTTGAGAGCGTGATTCCTTTCCCCATCTTAGTGTGGTCTGGACTCCAAGCACGAATGTCAAACTTTGCTGGTGCTCCATTAAAGCTGACACGATTGATTTCCTTGGTCCAACCTTTTTCATTCTCTGAGAGCGTAAGTAAGTGTTCTTCGATTTCAAATGTAAATTCTGCCATTGTATTCTCCTTTTAATTGTCTTCACTTGATTATTCGTAAAATCTTGTAGATTTTTTTAAAATTGTATATAATAATGGTAAAAAGAAGGGAGGCTCCGATGAAAGATTTATTTAAACATATTCAACAAAAATTCCAAGGATTTCTCAACGGACGAGAAGAACCAGATCATTCCAAAGCTGACTCCCTGACAAGTGCCATTAAAGAGGCACTCCTGAAAAAAACTGCTGTCCACATTATTTTTTCAGATACAAGTTTTACAGGGGATATCATCAAATTTGATACGGACCGCCAGCAAATTATCGTTAAAAATTTTGCAAAAAATGTGACCCGCATTATTCGAATCCCAGATATTCAAAAAATAAGTTTTGTTCCCTCAACTGTCCAAACTGCCCAAAAAAATCGATTTAAGAAAGAGTGAGATGAGTTTTCTTCATCTCACTCTTTTCTATTAACGAATTTGTTCAAAATGAAGGTGAACAGCAATATGTTCTCCGTAACCACTTCTCTCTAAATCCCGTTGCAAACGGTAAGAGATATAGTGTTCAGCGATGGTGATGTAACCTGCACCAAGTAAGCGATGCTCAACCATTGATTGAATCATGCTGATTGTCGCACGCTCCACTTTTGCCTCTTCTAGATCCAAGACAACTTTCTTAGTTACCTGAGCTAGATTTTGACGTAAATCATCTGTCAAAACATAAACCGTTTGAGCAGCTTTGAGAATGGCTTGATAGATTTTATCTGGATCAAAGTCGGCAACTTGTCCATCACGTTTAATGACTTGCATAGGCTTCTCCTTTTAATTTGTATTTTCTTTAATGTCTGCTAACATTTTAGCTTCTTCTGCTGTTAATTCATAATGTTCCAACAAATCTGGTCTACGCTCATAAGTTTTTTTGAGACTTTCATAGAGACGCCATTGGCGAATCTTCTCATGATGCCCACTCATAAGCACTTCTGGAACCACCATACCTCGATAATCATAGGGACGTGTGTACTGAGGATATTCAAGGAGCCCAGATGAAAAGCTATCATCTTGGTGACTGGTTTCCTTCCCAATTACTTCTGGTATCAAGCGAACCGTCGCATCAATCATGGTCATTGCTGCAAGTTCACCACCAGTCAAGACATAATCACCTAGGGAAATCTCATCTGTTACCAAGGTTTTGATCCGTTCATCATAGCCCTCGTAATGACCACAGATAAAGATGAGTTCCTCTTCTTGTGCTAAATCTTCAGCATAAGCCTGGTCAAACTGCTTACCAGCAGGATCCAAAAGGATCACGCGCGGATTTTTCTTTTGAATAGCATCAAAGGCATCAAAGATTGGTTGCGCTCGCAGGAGCATGCCTTGACCACCACCGTAGGGTTCGTCATCAACATGACGAGCCTTTTCAGCATATTCACGAAAATTATGATACTGGATGTCAAGAAGTCCCTTTTCACGTGCCTTTCCAACGATAGAATGTTCTAGTGGAGAGAACATCTCTGGAAAGAGGGTTAAAATATCAATCTTCATCGTCTAACCCTTCTAAGAGTTCTACATCCACGCGCTTATTAGGAATATCAACATTGAGGACGACCGGTGGGATATATGGTAAAAGCAGATCACGTTTTCCCTTACGCTTAACTACCCAAACATCATTGGCCCCTGGTTGAAGAATTTCCTCAATGGTTCCAATCAAGTTATCACCCTCGTAAACCTCTAGTCCAATAATTTCGTGATAGTAAAATTCACCCTCATCCAGGTCATTAAGGTTTTCTTCCGCAACCTTGAGACTGTAGCCCTTGTATTTTTCGATATCATTGATGTGATACATATCCTTAAATTTGATGATATCAAAGTTTTTATGTTTACGGTGACTTGCGATAGTCACTGTTTTAACAAATTGATCCTTCTCATCAAACAAGGCCAGTTCTGCACCTTTTTTAAAGCGTTCTTCCGAAAAATCCGTCACAGATAAGACTCTCATCTCACCTTGCAAACCTTGCGTATTGACGATTTTCCCAACGTTAAAGTAGTTCATCTTGTCTCCTGTAATTTCCTTATCTCCATTTTCTTCTTACAATTTTTTAATAATATCTACAATTTTCTCTGATTCGGACCACTGTAAATAATGGTGATTCCCTCCTGAAATGAGTTTAGTATTGGAAGTCCAATATTCTGATTCTCTGTACTCTTTTTCTCTATAAGCCTGACAAAAAATAAATACAGGGATATGAGATTCTATCGACAAATTCTCAAAATCTTCCTCAGTAATTTCTCCAGATATCTGAAATTCTGGATCTTGATTTTCCAACTCTAAGCCTTTTTCTTGCATTAATTCCCAGATTTCTTTGTTAGTTTCAGGGTTAAATGTGGATTGAGTTAAGTTCTTAAAATAAAGTTCAGGACCCAATTCTTCAATCAGTCTCATTTGCTCTTCCATTTCTGGATAAGGATTTTCTGAAAAATCAGCAAATATGACTTTTTTAGTGGTCGGTTCAAGCGCTACTAAAGCCTGACACTTAATTGGTTTATTGAGCAATTTGCAAGCTAAAATTCCACTCAAACTATGTGCACAAAGTATATATTCAGAAATCGCCAATTCTTCAAGTACTTCATAAACTGCATCTGCAAGATTATCCAGATTTTTTCCAGCTTGGTCATGAATCGGACTTCTACCTGTGTTTGGAAAATCAATTGTCAAATAACCAATTGTGGGAGGAAGTTTTTCGAGTATAAGTGAAAAATTTTCATAACTTGGTAACAAACCTGCGCCACTTAAACAAACTAGCACTTTCTTTTGCTTTTGATAAGTAACAGAGAGACTACCAATTTCTGTAGATATTTCAAATCTCTTCATAAAGAAATCCACTCGTTCTATATAATGAATTATTAAAAATCCTTATCCTTTATTTTATCACGTTCCAGGGATTTTCACAAGTTGGAGGAAAAAGCTAGTTCTGACCTTCGGCTTCTAAATATCCTTCCAAATCTCGTTCATGCTGATATTTGATAGCTGCCTTTTTGTCTTTTTCAAAAATGGCCTTGGTTAGATCAATGTCGTTGATGGCTGCAATTGCGACTGTGTAGTGAATGATATCAACCAGTTCTTTGGCAAGTTCCTCGTTAGAATCCTGAACCCCTTCTTTTCGACCAGAGCGTCCATTTAAAACCTCAGCTACTTCTCCGACTTACTCCACTAGCTTGATAAAAAGACCTTCCTCAGTCCGAGACTGCTGGTAATGTTCGAGTAAGTAGTCTTGTAATTGTCTAAACGTTAAATCCTTCATATCCTGCTCCTTGCAAAAAAAGCGAGACATCCGTCCCGCTTTTCTTATTTTTCGTCAATAACGATTCTTACTTTTTTGTCTTCAGTTGGGACAGAGTAGACAATCGTTCTTATCGCAGAAATAGTGCGACCCTTACGACCGATTACACGACCCACATCGCTTTGATCAAGATCCAAATGATATTCCAAAAATTCTGGTGTATCTTCAATCTTGATAGTTAAGGCATCTGGTTGTGAAATCAAGGGTTTCACAATCGCAATAATGAGATTTTCAATCGTATCCATCTGTCAACCTACTTTAAACTTATTTTGAGAATTTAGAATCGTGGAATTTCTTCAATACGCCTTCTTTTGAAAGGATGTTACGAACTGTATCTGAAGGTTGAGCTCCATCAGCCAACCATGCAAGAATACGGTCTTCTTTCAAAGTTACTTGGTTTTCAGCAACAAGTGGGTTGTAAGTTCCAACTGTTTCGATGAAACGTCCGTCACGTGGTGAACGTGAATCTGCTACGTTGATACGGTAGAAAGGTTTTTTCTTAGAACCCATACGAGTCAAACGGATTTTAACTGCCATTTTTAATATCTCTTTTCTTTTATTTTTTAGTTCGGTGAAATAGCTGAGCTATTTAGCACATGTTCTATTATAGCAGATTTCTGAGAGGTGTCAAGAAAAAAACTTGACAGACTTTAAAATTTTTAGACTAATAGGGATAAAACTGGAAATGGCTCTTAAAATTGCTCAAGTTTTTAATCTGAAAGTAGAAGACCTCTTTGAACTCAGACAGAAAGAGGAAGCATAATTCTTTTCGAGACCTAGCATTAAGTTCATTGATTAATTAGGAATTGAAGCCCAAAAAAATACTTTGAAAATATGCTCTTTTAAAATATAGTAATTCTTATGGCATTGATATCCCAAAACATTGAGATACGCTTGTTGAAAAAGGCTATGCTCTTGTCGAAACTGCTTTTGACTCACTTGATCATCTAAATAGCACCATGAAAAAGAATATCCTGAAGAAGAAGGGAGTTACTGGACTTTCTAAAATGAAGGCTGCCGACCTGAATCAAGCCCTTCATGACCATTTTTCAAAAGAAGAACTAGCTGGTCACTTCTCGATTCGCGGTTATAGACTAACTCCAAAAGGAGAACAGGCACTCAAAGACCATCAAGCAATCATTGACCGCCATCCAAAGAAGAATCTTTAAGAAATCAGTTTTCTGTAAAATCGCCCTATCACTAATATTTGAAATCCACTTTCAATTAGGGTACAATGGTAGAAATGATTTTTGAAAGGATTCCCATGAAAAAAATAGTAACACTTCTATTAATCTCAACTTTTGCCCTTGCTGGATGCAGCAATATCCAACGTAGTCTGCGAGGGGATGACTATGTAGATTCTAGCTTGGCTGCCGAAGAAAGTTCCAAAGCAGCTGCCCAATCTGCCAAGGATCTTAAAGACGCTTTGACAAATGAAAATGCTAACTTCCCACAACTCTCTAAGGAGGTTGCTGAAGACGAGGCTGAAGTCATTCTCCACACCAGTCAAGGAGATATCCGCATCAAACTCTTTCCAAAGCTAGCCCCTCTTGCGGTTGAAAATTTCCTAACTCACGCTAAGGAAGGCTACTACAATGGCGTTACCTTCCACCGAGTGATTGATGGCTTTATGGTTCAGACTGGTGATCCAAAAGGAGATGGTACAGGTGGCGAATCCATCTGGCACGATAAGGACAAGACTAAAGACCAGGGAACTGGTTTCAAGAGCGAAATCTCTCCATATCTCTATAACATCCGTGGTTCTCTCTCTATGGCTAATACTGGCCAACCAAATTCCAATGGTAGCCAGTTCTTCATCAACCAAAATACAACAGACATTTCTGCCAAACTGCCTACAAGTAGCTATCCAAAGAAAATTATTGAAGCCTACAAAGAAGGTGGGAACCCTAGTCTAGACGGAAAACACCCTGTCTTTGGTCAAGTCATCGACGGTATGGATGTTGTTGACAAGATTGCCAAGGCTGAAAAAGACGAAAAAGACAAACCAACTACTGCTATCACTATCGATAGTATTGAAATTGTTAAAGACTACAATTTTAAATCTTAAAACAAAAAATACAGTATCCACCTTAGGTACTGTATTTCTTTTACTCTCATTTTAAGTTAAGTTGTTGAAATCCCAGATTTGGTCCATCCAACCTTCATAGAAGTCTGGTTCGTGGCAAACCATAAGGATAGAGCCCTTATACTCTTTTAGAGCTCGTTTGAGCTCATCCTTGGCATCCACATCCAAGTGGTTGGTAGGTTCGTCTAGAACAAGGACATTGTTCTCACGGTTCATCAGGAGACAGAAACGAACCTTGGCTTGTTCCCCACCTGACAAGACCTGAATCTGACTTTCGATGTGCTTAGTCGTCAAGCCACAGCGGGCAAGAGCTGCACGAACTTCTGCTTGATTGAGCGCTGGAAAGGCATTCCATACCGCTTCTAGTGGTGTTTGGCGATTGCCTCCTTCCACTTCTTGTTCAAAGTAGCCAAGTTCTAGGTAATCACCACGTTCAACTTCCCCAGCAATTGGTGGGATAATTCCTAAAAGACTCTTCAAGAGGGTTGTTTTCCCGATACCATTGGCACCGATGATGGCAACCTTTTGATTGCGTTCAAAGGTAAGATTTAATGGTTTTGTAAGTGGGCGGTCGTAACCAATCTGCAAGTCCTTAGCTTGGAAGATAAAGCGACCTGGTGTACGAGCTGGTTTAAAATCAAAGGATGGCTTTGGTTTCTCGCTTTGAA
>CAUSCX010000030.1:0-19085 GCA_963530385.1 uncultured Streptococcus sp.
ACAATTGGGAATCTCTAGCTTTTTTGTGGCTGAGAACTATTTTGTCCCAGACTCTGGTAATTTGGGCTTATAGCCCTGGTACAAACCACCCGCTAGAGTGGGGGTGTTAACTTGAACGGTATACGTTAAAACGCCGTATGTTGAACGACACGTACGGTGGTGTGAGATGGGCGAGAAATCACTCCTTACTCGAAAGGTAGTATAGAAGTTTATGCTTTCTCTAATTGCAAGAGTGCTTCAATCTCAGCCAGAGTGCTAGCTTGTGAGATAGCTCCACGGAGCTTGGCTGCACCAGATGTTCCACGGAGATAATGAGGAGCTAGGCCACGGAATTCACGGACAGCAACCTTTTCTCCCTTGAGGTTAATCAAGCGTTTCAAGTGCTCGTAGGCAATTCTCATCTTGTCTTCAAAGGTCAAATCAGGAAGGATTTCTCCAGTTTCAAAGTAGTGATTGATTTGATTAAAGAGGTAAGGATTTCCCATAGCTGCACGTCCAATCATGACGGCATCAGCACCGACCTCTTCGATGCGTTGTTTGGCTTCTTGGACAGTGCGAATGTCACCGTTAGCGATAAATGGAATTTTTGTCAAAGCTTGAGCAACTTTATGGAGAGTCTCAAGGTCTGCGTGACCTGTATACATTTGCTCACGGGTACGGCCATGCATAGCAAGGGCAGAAACACCTGCAGCTTCAGCAGCAAGGGCATTTTCTACTGCCAGAGACGGGTCAGCCCAGCCAGTACGCATTTTGACAGTAAGCGGAATATCAAGAACCGATTGGACCTTGTTGATGATAGAGTAGATCTTGTCTGGATCCTTGAGCCACATAGCACCAGCTTCGTTCTTCACGATTTTGTTAACTGGGCAGCCCATGTTGATATCCACGATATCGGTCTTAGTATTTTCTTGGATGAATTCTGCTGCGCGTGCTAGGCTGTCTTCATCGCTACCAAAAAGTTGGATAGAGACAGGGTTTTCGCCTTCATCGATATGAAGCATGTGCAGGGTTTTTTCGTTGTTGTATTGGATTCCCTTGTCAGAGACCATTTCCATGACAACGAGTCCAGCTCCGAGCTCTTTTGCGATAGTACGAAAGGCTGAGTTGGTGACACCAGCCATGGGCGCTAAAACGGTACGATTGGGAATCTCAACATTGCCAATCATAAAAGGTGTATTAAGATTTGTCACGAATGAGTTCCTCCAGGTCGTTTTCATCAAAGTTGTAAGTAGTTTGGCAGAATTGACAAGTGATTTCTGCCCCGTGGTCTTCCTCTTTCATTTCCTGCAAGTCTGAGCTTGGAAGGCTAGCAAGAGCGTTCATAAAGCGTTCATGGCTACAGTCACATTGGAAACGGATTTCTTCTTCAGAAAGACGCTTGTAGGCCTCGTCACCGTAGATAGCATTGAGGAGGGCTTCGATATGGTCTTCACTTTCGAGAAGCGTTGAGATAGCTGGCATTTCTTGGATGCGTTTTTCAAAGCGAGCAATCTCTTCTTCCTTGGCTCCCGGCAAGACTTGGACTAGGAAACCACCTGCAACCTTGACCTTGTCTTCCTCGTCCAAAAGGACATTGAGACCGACTGCTGAAGGAGTCTGTTGGCTTTCAGTCAGGTAAAAGGCCAGGTCTTCACCGATTTCTCCAGAGATGAGGGGAGTCATAGAGTTGTAAGGATTTCCAGTGCCGTAGTCTGTGATAACGAGGAATTGACCGTTTCCAACAAAAGGTCCGACTAGGACTTCACCAGTTGCAGTCTTTTTGATGTCAACACCAGGATTTTGAACATAGCCTTTGACGTTCCCCTTGGTATCAGCAACGGTGATGATAGCACCTAGAGAGCTAGATCCCAGTACCTTAACTGTTAGTTTGGTATTGCCTTTTTCATTGGCTGCGAGAATCTGGCTAGCGATAAGAGTTCGACCAAGTGCTACAGTTGAGCTAGCTTGGGTTTGGTGTTTTTCTTGAGCAGTGCGGACGGTTTCTGTGCTGTCAAGGACAAAAGCACGAAAGGCTCCGCTTTCTGATATAGTTTTAATAATTTTATCCATAGCTACTATTTTAGCATAAAAATGCCTAAAGGGGGAGTGGGGTGTTTGCTGATTCTGAGGATTATTTGAGTTTGAAACTAGGGAAAAACCGAAAAGATAAACAGATTATTTTAGCATTTTCTTAATTTATGCTATGCTTGAAGAAGAAAATGAAAAGGGAACCAATGTGTTTAGGAGACTTGATGGAAAAAGCTGAGGTTGGCCAACTGTTTGATCTTTTATTCTAGTAATGATTGTTATTTGAGACAAAAGGACAGAATACTTCACTAGTTCATTTATCAATCTTTTAGATTTTGAATTATATTTATTGTGTGACTAATTATAGCTCGTCATTGGGATTCAGTACTAAGAGTTATTTGTATCTTTTCAGGGAATTAGATAATAGAAGTATTTATAGTTTTTAAATTATGATATAATGGAAAAAATTAACTCGCCCTGGGGATCTGATAGGGACTAATCCTAAAATGACAAATCAGGAGATGAGAAAAAGAGAAAAGGAGTCCACCTGGTATGAATTATTTTGAGGGGAATGAGTTTTTCCTTCTTTTGTTTGTAGTTTTACTGATTGGTTTTGTGATAAACTTTTTCGAAAAACGTAAGGATTACTATATTTTGACGCTCTCCCTCTTATTTGTAGGAGCTATTCATGGCAAGAGTAGAGCGATGATTGCCTATTTACTTGCCTTTATTGTTTACCAATATGTCCTAGTTTTCATAGCACAAAGAATGGATTCAAAACGGTTAAAACCTCTAGTTATGTTATCCATTTTACCTTTAGTGGTCAATAAAGTCTTTGCCATAACCCAGCTACATTTGTTGGCTTTTATTGGGATTTCCTACATGTCCTTTAAGACCATTCAGATCATGCTAGAAATATCGGATGGTTTAATCAAAGAAAAAATCAGTGTAAAAGATTATCTGCAGTTTTTACTCTTCTTCCCTACAGTTAGCTCGGGCCCAATCGATCGTAGCAGAAGATTTCTAAAAGAGATCAACGAAGTCATGCCTAGAAAAGATTACCTAGAGCTAGCAGGAAGTGGTATTTATCGTATTGTTTTAGGCCTTCTCTACAAGGTGGTTTTATCAACTTATGTTTACCAGATACTATTTGCTCTAAGCAACACTGGCACAGTCATTTATTCAATCAAATATATGTACCTGTATACCCTTTATCTGTTCTTTGACTTTGCGGGTTACAGTTTAATGGCTGTTGGGAGCAGTAATATTTTGGGTATTCAGACACCGATGAATTTCAATAAACCTTTCTTGAGTATTGATATCAAGGATTTCTGGACTAGATGGCACATCACCTTGTCAACCTGGTTGAGAGATTTTGTGTTTTCTAGAGTTTTGATGCAGGTTATCAGAAAAAAATGGTTTAAGAATAGACTACACAATGCAGCCTATGCCTATATGGTCAATATGTTGGTTATGGGATTCTGGCATGGTGTTAGTGTTAGCTATATCGCTTACGGTTTTTACCATGGGATTCTGATGTCTGGATTTGAAATTTATCAAAAGAAAAGCACTTTTTATAAGAAACATAAAAATAAAACTTGGTACAAATTAATGAGTTGGTTTGTGACTATAAATTTGGTTGTGATTGGTTTCTTTATCTTTTCAGGTGAACCTTATAAGATAATCATGAAAGTTTTAAGTAGATAAGAAATTAAAGGCATCTGCTAAATCAAGGAGATTGGACAAAACAGGATGATTAAGTTAAAAGCATTTTTACTATCGCTTGTGCTCGTAATTGCGACGCTTGCCCTTTTGAATGTGACATATGTTAAGAAAATTGATGATTATTATAAAGTCAATGACAATAGTATTCGCTACAGCACTTCTTACGAAAAGTATAAAAGTAGAGATATTCTAACTAGTAATATTACTCCTAATACGCTAGTTTTAATGGGATCATCAGAATTGGTTGCGACGATAAATGAAGATTACCATCCCAATAAAATTTTTAACTACAATGATTTTAATATCATGCAAACAGGGACTAGTTATTCTCAAAATATCATTCAAGCTACGACTTTAGGTTCGATTGAAGGCTCTATGAGTAAGCGAAAAGTAGCGATAGTAGAGTCTATTCAATGGTTTGAAAAGGGAGGAACTCAACAAGATGCATTTTTAAATAAGGTATCTCAGAATCATATTTTCCACATGCTAGAGAATGAGAAAATCAGTAAGGAAACCAAAGAAAAACTGATTAATCGCATTATTGAGATTACCAAAGGGAATAAACAACAGAATGATATCTATAAAAAGTATAAGAGCTACTTTATAGATGGGAAAGGAACAATCGTTGATAAACAATTGATGGAGTTAGATGATGCAATTTATTCCTTTAAGCTTAAGCGAAAATTCTATGAGAATCATGCAAAAGCAGATTATCCTTTATTAGGGAATAAAACTCCGGATTATAATTGGGAGCAGATGACAGATCAGTTTGTAGCAGAAGTTAAAAAGAAAACAGACAACAATGATTACGCTGTGGATAACAAATATTACAATACCTACTTAAGAGATCGCTATGTTTCGTTGAAAGATGCTTATAAAGATTTGAACTATCTCGAGTCACCAGAATATTCAGATATGGAACTCTTCTTGACAGTAGCCAAGGAATTGGGAATTGAAGTTGAAGTTATTATACTCCCAGTAAATGGTAAGTGGAATGATTACACAGGTGTTTCACGAGAAATGCGTGAAGAAACTTACAAAAAAATAGAAAATGTTGCCAAAAGCCATGGTGCCACTGTGTTAAACTATGGAAACAGAGAATACGAAGATTACTTTTTATTTGACGTGATGCACGTTGGCGTGAAAGGATGGATGGAAGTTGAAAAAGAACTTTACAAATTTGCAAATGAGACTAACTGACACACAACGTTTACTATTGTGGACTTTGTTTTTCTACACGGCCATTTTAAGCATCGTGATTTATTCTCTTATCACAGATTTTTCAAATATTCAAGAATTCATCTATAGTGAATTTTAAGATTACATATTATAAAAATCTCTACATAAAGGAAAATGCACCGAGAAAGTGAGACACAAGATGAGGCTCTATAATATTTATAGTGGGGAAATCCTCTATAGGTATAGAGCTTACTTTGTTGTAGCTCCCAATATAGTCCATACTGAGAAGTATTCAAGATATCATTAGAAGGTCTCATATGGAACAATTTAATGTTGTTGAAACGTAGTGAAAATAGACGGCAAACAATTGAAAAAATAGTTTATAAAGTGGTATAATAGCAGAAAAATAAGTTAGTAAGAAATTGATTTTATTTTAGTTGAAAATTACAGGAATGAAAGGTTTTTCTTGATGAAACAGAGAAAAGAACTCTATCTCTTTCTTGGTAGGACAGCTTTGTATTTTATTGTTTTCTTGGGCCTGCTTTACTTTTTTAGTTATCTTGGTCAGGGTCAAGGCAGCTTTATCTATAATGAATTTTAACTTAAAGGAGAAACCCTATTGTGTCAAATAAACCAATAGTAGATATGATTGAAACCATTGAGTATTTTGCTCAGATACAGCCTAATTTTCCGGTCTATAATGTTCTTGGAGAAGAACATACCTATGGGCAATTGAAGGCTGATTCAGATAGCTTAGCAGCCCACATTGACCAAATGGGACTTCCTGAAAAGTCACCTGTAGTAGTCTTTGGTGGCCAAGAATATGAAATGTTGGCTACCTTTGTAGCTCTGACTAAGTCAGGTCATGCCTATATTCCAATTGATAGTCATTCGGCCTTGGAACGAGTTTCAGCTATATTGGAGGTTGCAGAACCAAGCTTGATCATTACTATTTCAGAGTTTCCAATCGAAACCCCAGCTGTTCCAATCATGTCCTTGGAGCAGGTGTGTGAAGCTTATGCGGCTCAAAAAGCTTATGATTTGCAGCATCCGGTCAAGGGGGATGATAACTACTACATCATCTTTACATCAGGGACAACTGGAAAACCAAAAGGGGTGCAAATTTCGCATGATAATTTGCTCAGCTTTACCAACTGGATGATTACGGACAAGGAATTTGCGACGCCAGAGCGTCCACAAATGTTGGCGCAACCACCCTATTCCTTTGACTTGTCTGTCATGTATTGGGCGCCAACTTTGGCTCTTGGAGGAACGCTTTTTGCCCTTCCATCAGCCATTACTCAAGACTTTAAACAACTCTTTGCGACCATCTTTTCTCTTCCGATCGCTATCTGGACTTCAACGCCATCTTTTGCAGATATGGCCATGTTGTCTGAAGATTTCAATGCTGAAAAGATGCCAGGCATTACCCATTTCTACTTTGATGGGGAAGAGTTGACAGTCAAGACTGCTCAAAAACTGCGCGAGCGTTTCCCAAATGCGCACATCATCAATGCCTACGGTCCAACAGAAGCAACGGTTGCTTTGTCAGCAGTTGCTATTACAGATGAGATGCTAGCTACTCTAAAACGCTTGCCAATTGGGTATACCAAAGAAGATTCTCCAACCTTCATCATTGATGAAGAAGGAAACAAATTGCCAAATGGAGAGCAAGGAGAAATCATCGTGTCTGGACCGGCTGTTTCAAAAGGTTATATGAATAATCCAGAGAAAACAGCAGAAGCCTTCTTCGAATTTGAAGGACTTCCAGCCTACCATACAGGAGATGTTGGAACCATGACAGATGAAGGTCTCCTTCTCTATGGTGGTCGGATGGACTTCCAGATTAAGTTTAATGGTTACCGTATCGAGCTAGAAGATGTTTCTCAAAACTTAAACAAATCCAAGTATATTGACTCAGCAGTCGCGGTACCGCGTTATAACAAAGATCACAAAGTTCAAAACCTATTGGCCTATGTCATCTTAAAAGATGGCGTTAAAGAGCAATTTGAACGCGACATCGATATCACGAAAGCTATCAAGGAAGACTTGGAGGATATTATGATGTCTTATATGATGCCGTCTAAGTTCCTTTACAGAGAGGAATTGCCATTGACTCCAAATGGCAAGATTGACATCAAAGGATTGATTAATGAGGTGAATAATAGATGATGGATTTCCTGAAACAGCTGCCTCATATTGAGCCGTATGGGAATCCGCAGTACTTTTTGTACGTGATTACTGCTACCTTGCCAATCTTTATCGGTCTTTTTTTCAAAAAACGCTTTGCTTGGTATGAAATACTGGTTAGTCTCTTCTTTATCGTTACTATGTTGACGGGTGGCAAGACCAATCAATTGGCGGCTTTAGGGATATATCTAATCTGGCAAATCTTCTTGGTTCTTTTTTACAAGCAGTATCGAAAAACTAAAGACGGGAAATGGACTTTCTATCTCGTTAGTCTGTTATCTTTATTTCCTATCATCTTTGTAAAGGTACAGCCAGCTATTAATGGTACACAGTCCTTGTTAGGTTTTATCGGAATTTCTTATTTGACCTTCCGTTCGGTGGGAGTTATTATCGAACTCAGAGATGGAGTCATTAAGGATTTGAAGATGTGGGAGTATTTGCGTTTTCTTCTCTTTATGCCGACATTTTCAAGTGGTCCTATTGATCGTTTCAAACGTTTTAATGAAAATTACAAGACGATTCCAGAGCGCGATGAGTTGATGGATATGCTTGCTGAGTCCGTTCGGTATATCATGTGGGGATTTCTGTACAAATTTATCCTAGCTCATATTTTAGGCGAGATTTTGTTACCTCCTCTAAAGAACTTAGCTTTACAGGAAGGTGGCGTCTTTAACTATTATGTAGTAGCCATCATGTACACATTTGGTTTGGAACTCTTCTTTGATTTTGCGGGTTATTCCATGTTTGCTATAGCTATTTCAAATCTGATGGGGATTCGTAGTCCGATCAACTTCAACAAACCTTTCTTATCAAGGGATTTGAAAGAGTTTTGGAATCGCTGGCATATGAGCTTATCTTTCTGGTTCCGTGACTTTGTCTTTATGCGCTTGGTCATGGTGATGACGAGAAAGAAATTGTTTAAGAATCGAAATGTGACCTCAAGTGTCGCCTATATCCTAAACATGCTCCTTATAGGATTCTGGCATGGAATAACATGGTTTTACATCGTCTACGGACTCTTTCATGGGTTCGGTTTAGTGATTAATGATGCCTGGGTTCGTAAGAAAAAAATGCTCAATAAGGAAAGAAAGAAAGCAGGGCAAGATCCCTTGCCTGAGAATCGCTGGGTTCAGTTGCTTGGCATGGTTATAACCTTCCATGTCGTGATGATTTCATTCTTAATCTTCTCTGGATTTTTGAATGATTTATGGTTTAAAAAATAAAAGGAATTAAAAAATGGATATCAAATCAGAAGTTATTGAAATTATTGATGAATTGTTTATGGAAGATGTTTCTGACATGATGGATGAGGATCTTTTTGATGCAGGTGTCTTGGATAGTATGGGAACAGTTGAATTGATCGTGGAAATCGAAAATCGCTTTGACATTCGTGTCCCAGTTACAGAATTTGGTCGTGATGACTGGAATACAGCCAATAAAATCATAGCAGGGATTACGGAGTTAAAGAATGCTTAAACGCCTGTGGTTAATCTTCGGACCGATTCTTATTGCAGGTTTATTGGTTCTTTTACTCATTGTTTTCTATCCTAGTAGTAAGAGTCATAATCTAATGGAGGAAAAATACTCTGCAGCTTCGGTAAGTGCAGAAAGTTTCAAAGAGAGAAGCCAAAAAGTGAGAGCTCTCACGGATCCTGGTATACGTTTTATACCCTTTTTGGGTTCGAGTGAATGGATTCGTTTTGATAGCATGCATCCAGGAGTATTAGCTGAAAAGTATAATCGCTCCTATCGTCCTTATTTTATGGGGCAGGCAGGAGCAGCTTCTCTTAGTCAGTACTTTGGGCTGCAACAAATCACATCTGAGCTTGAAAACAAACAAGCGGTATTTGTAATCTCTCCGCAGTGGTTTACAAAGGAAGATCAAGAGCCGGTTACTTTTCAAACCTATTTTAACAATGATCAGTTGACAGCCTTTTTAGAGAATCAATCTGGAGATGCAGCCTCTCAGTATGCTGCCAATAGACTCTTAAAGCAAAATCCAAGAGTTCCGATGAAGAGGATTGTTGAGAAGCTGGCTAAGAATGAACAATTGTCAGATTTTGATCAAACGATGGTTAATCTCTCTGCTGAGTTCAATGAAAGACAAGCTGCCCTTTTTGGTCAATTCTCGATTCGGGGCCAATTAAAGTATAAAGATCATATTGAAAAATATTTGAGTAGTCTCCCGGATCAATTTTCTTATGAAGAATTGGAAAATATTGCACGTAAGGATGCAGAAGAAAATACGACCAATAATGATTTGGGGATGGATAACCACTTTTACAATACTCAACTAAAGAAAGATTTAAAAAAGTGGGAAGGGTATCAAAAAAATTACAACTTTCTCCAGTCAAGTGAGTACAATGATTTGCAATTAGTGCTCGATCAATTTGCCAAATCTAAGGTCAATGTGCTCTTTGTCTTTCAACCTGTCAATAAAAAATGGATGGATTATACAGGCTTGAGTGAGGAGATGTATCAACACGCAATTGAAAAAATTCGTTACCAGTTGGAGAGTCAAGGTTTCACTAATATCGCTGACTTTTCAAAAAACGGAGGAGATCCCTACTTTGTTAAGGACACGATTCATATTGGTTGGTTGGGCTGGTTGGCGTTTGATAAGGTTGCAAATCCTTTTTTGAGCAATCCAACAACAGCACCTAATTACCAAATGAATGACCGATTCTTTAGCCAGGATTGGGCTAATTACGATGGGAATATTAAAGGTTTTCAATAATATAGAAAAGGAGTTTGAACTTTTTGTTCAGACTTTTTTTATGAAATGTCGGATAGATTACCTTCAAAAAGGTTAAAAGTTTTAAAATGATGCTAAATAGCGTATAATGGTAGAAGAAAGAAGAGAAAGGGATTTCAATATGAATAAACGTTTTTTGTTGCCTGTCCTATCGACAGCCCTATTAGCTCCAGCCTTTTTAGCTGGACAAGTTTATGCTGAAGAAAATACTAGTACTTCAGAAGCTACAGAAGTTGTGAGCAATGCAGAAGCACCAGTAGTGGCAGCGACTCCTGAGGTTGTTACAAGTTCGGCAACGGTAGCTGAAGAGGTTTCACCTCAAAAAGAAGAAGAAGATACTGTTATCTTGCATACCAATGACGTGCATGGCCGTATCGTAGAAGAAAAAGGAGTAATCGGAGATGCCAAGCTCGCGACAGTTATTGAAAAAGAGCGCGAAAAGGGCAATCAAACGACTCTAGTGGTGGATGCAGGTGATGCCTTCCAAGGTCTGCCGATTTCAAACTCTACAAAGGGTGAAGCACGTGCCAAAATCTTAAACGAGATGGGCTATGATGCTATGGCTGTAGGAAATCATGAGTTCGACTTTGGACTTGATGAAGTTAAAAAATACAAAGAAATTTTGAACTTCCCACTGCTTAGCTCAAACACTTATGTGAATGGAGCTCGTTTATTTGAAGCAGCGACAATTGTTGATAAGAACAAGGATGTTGAAGGTGATGAGTTTGTCGTCATCGGTGTGACAACACCTGAAACAGCTACTAAGACCCACCCTAAAAATGTTAAAGGCGTAACCTTTACAGAACCTATTGCAGAGGTTAACAAGGTTATCGAAGAAATTCAAGCTAAAGCCTTGGCAGAAGGCAAAGACTACAAACACTATGTTGTCCTCGCTCACTTGGGAGTTGATACAACAACACCTGTAGAATGGCGTGGTTCAACACTTGCAGAAGCACTTTCAAAAAATCCTCTTTTGAAAGGTAAGCGTGTTACAGTGATTGACGGTCACTCTCATACAGTAGAATCGACTACTTATGGTGACAATGTGACCTACAACCAAACAGGAAGCTATCTCCATAACGTTGGTAAAATCACTTACAAATCTCGCCAATTATTGGGTAATCCTTCACTCATTGCAGCTGCTGATGCTAAGAAATTGGAAGCCAATCCAAAAATTGAAAAACTTGTCAAGGACATCAAACAAAAGTATGACGCTGAAAATGCTATAGAGGTTGTTTCAAATAGTCCAGTTGAGTTGAATGGTGACCGTGAAAATGTTCGTGTCCGTGAAACCAACCTTGGGAATGTCGTAGCAGATTCTCTCTACCAGTATGGTCAAACGGGATTTAGTCATCCAACAGATATCGCTGTGACAAATGGTGGTGGCTTGCGTGAAACGATTGCCAAGGGTAAACCAATTACAAAAGGAAATGTCATTGCGGTTTTACCATTTGGGAACACAATTTCACAAATTCAAGTAACTGGCCAGCAGATTTTTGAGATGTTTGAAAAATCACTCGGATCTATCTTGCAGGTGGATAAGGCAGGAAAAACTGTCTTGGATGAAAATGGTCAACCATTGCTAGAACCAAGTGGTGGATTCTTACAGATTTCAGGAGCCAAGGTCTATTACGATACAAACTTAACTGCAGGCAAACGTGTCTTGGCTATTCAAGTTAAGAATCGTGCGACTGGTCTTTATGAAAAACTAGATTTGGAAAAAGTCTACTACCTAGCAACCAATGACTTCCTTGCAGCAGGTGGTGATGGTTATACCATGCTTGGTGGAGCTCGAGAAGAAGGACCTTCAATGGATGCTGCCTTTGAAGATTACCTTAAAACAGCTGATTTGACTCAGTATGAAAAGGTAAATCCAAATTCACGCACGATTTCTGTGGATTCAAAAACATTTAAACTTCCTGAAGAAGGTAAAGAGCAAGATCCAGCTAAACCAGGAAAAGATTCAGCAACAGATCCGGCTAAACCAGGAAATGATGCAACTAAGCCAGGAAAAACTCAAGAGACAACTCTAGCTAAAACTGAGAAGGACTCAGCAACAAAAACAACTCAATCAGGGAAAAATCAAGGAACAACTCCTGCCCAAACATCTACTGTAAAAGTTGATTATAAGGTTGCAGATAAATTTGCCAACAAGACAGTCGTATCAGAAAAATTACTTCCGAATACAGGTAGTGAACAATCTATTTTCATGATGCTATTGGGTATGATTCTTGGAGCGACAGCCCTCTGGACTAGTCGCAAACAAGAAAAATAATTCTAAAGGATGAAAACATCTCAGGTGTTTTCATCTTTTTTCTTGACTCCTTGCTTGGATGTGATATACTTAACTAGTAAAGAAATGGTGTGATACTCAATAAAAATCAAAGAGCAAACTAGGAAGCGAGACGCAGGCTGTACTTGAGTACGCCAAGACGAAGCTGACGTGGTTTGAATTTGATTTTTGAAGAGTATGAAAACCTTGTATTTATAGAAATTCCGTTCTGAGAAAGGAGCAAATCATGAGACAGTTGGCAAAAGATATCGATCAATTTTTAAATGAGATTATCCTCAAAGCTGAAAATCAGCATGAAATTCTCATTGGTCATTGCACGAGTGATGTGGCCTTGACCAATACCCAGGAGCATATTCTCATGCTTTTATCAGAGGAGTCGCTCACCAATTCTGAGTTGGCGCGTCGCCTCAATGTCAGTCAAGCTGCCGTTACCAAGGCTGTCAAATCCTTGGTCAAGGAGGGGATGTTAGAGACATCTAAGGATCCCAAGGATGCTCGCGTTATCTTCTATCAATTGACAGACTTGGCACGACCAATTGCTGAGGAACACCACCATCATCATGAGCATACCCTCTCGACTTATGAGCAGGTTGCCACTCAGTTCACACCAAACGAACAAAAAATTATCCAGCGGTTTTTAACTGCTTTAGTAGGAGAAATCAAGTAATGAGATACATCACAGTAGAGGATTTGTCCTTCTATTATGACAAGGAACCTGTGCTTGAGCATATCAATTACAGTGTTGATAGTGGGGAATTTGTCACACTGACAGGAGAAAATGGAGCGGCAAAGACTACTCTTATCAAAGCTAGTCTAGGTATTTTACAACCGAGAATTGGGAAAGTAACCATCTCAAAGACAAATATTCATGGGAAAAAATTAAGAATTGCCTATCTTCCTCAGCAAATTGCAAGTTTTAATGCAGGCTTTCCAAGTACTGTTTATGAGTTTGTCAAATCAGGTCGCTACCCAAGAAAGGGCTGGTTCCGTCGTTTGAATGCCCATGATGAAGAACACATCAAGGCTAGTTTAAACTCAGTTGGTATGTGGGAACATCGGGATAAACGCATTGGTTCTCTCTCTGGTGGGCAAAAGCAAAGAGCGGTCATTGCACGTATGTTTGCTTCAGATCCAGATATCTTTATCTTGGATGAGCCGACAACAGGGATGGATGCAGGTACCAAGAATGAATTTTATGAGCTCATGCACCATAGTGCCCACCATCATGGCAAGGCTGTTTTGATGATTACTCACGATCCTGAAGAAGTTAAGGATTACGCAGATCGTAATATCCACCTTGTTCGTGATCAAGATTCGCCATGGCGTTGTTTCAATGTCCATGAAAATGATCAGGAGGTGGAACATGCTTAATCTATTCTCTTATGATTTTATGCAGCGAGCCTTTTTAGCGGTTATTGCCATGAGTCTCTTTTCACCAGTTCTGGGGACCTTCCTTATCTTGCGTCGCCAGAGTCTTATGAGTGATACACTGAGTCACGTCTCCCTTTCAGGGGTTGCCTTTGGTTTGGTTTTAGGGATCTCTCCAACTATCTCAACTATTGTCATTGTTTTGATTGCGGCGGTTTTCCTTGAGTATCTCCGCACGGTTTATAAAAGCTTTATGGAGATTGGGACAGCCATTCTCATGTCTACAGGACTTGCAGTTTCACTTATTGTTATGAGTAAGGGTAAGAGCTCTAGCTCGATGAGTCTGGATCAGTACCTTTTTGGTTCTATCGTGACCATTAGTCAAGAACAGGTAATTGGGCTCTTTGTTATTGCAGCGGTTGTTTTAATCCTGACCTTCCTCTTTTTAAGACCCATGTACATCTTAACTTTTGACGAGGACACAGCTTTTGTAGATGGTTTACCTGTACGTACCATGTCTATCCTATTTAACATGGTGACGGGTGTGGCTATTGCTCTTATGATTCCAGCTGCAGGGGCACTTTTGGTATCAACCATCATGGTTTTGCCAGCTAGTATTGCTTTGCGTTTAGGGAAGAACTTTAGTTCGGTGATGATTCTTGCTAGCGCCATTGGCTTTCTGGGTATGGTTGCGGGACTCTATATATCCTATTATGCAGAGACACCACCGAGTGCAAGTATCACCCTTATCTTTGTAGTTGTCTTTTTATTAGTCAGCTTACTCAAACGTTTTATCAAATAGGAGAAAAAAATGAAAAAACTAGGCCTACTTTTTGCAAGTCTTGTGACGGTATTCTTAGTGGCTTGTTCCAATCAAAAACAGGCAGACGGGAAATTAAACATCGTTACAACTTTCTACCCTGTCTACGAATTTACCAAGCAAGTAGCAGGCGATACAGCCAATGTCGAGCTCTTGATTGGGGCAGGGACAGAACCACATGATTATGAACCATCTCCTAAGGCAGTCGCTAAAATCCAAGACGCCGACGCCTTTGTGTATGAGAACGAAAACATGGAAACTTGGGTTCCCAAATTGTTAGATTCCCTAGATGCGAAAAAAGTAAAAACAATCAAGGCGACTGGAGATATGTTGCTTCTTCCAGGAAGTGAAGAAGAGGAGGACCATGACCATGGTGAAGAAGGTCATCATCACGAGTATGATCCTCACGTCTGGTTGTCTCCTGCGCGTGCCATCAAGCTTGTAGAGCACATCCGTGACAGTTTATCAGCTGACTATCCTGATAAAAAAGCAACCTTTGAGCAAAATGCAGCTGCCTATATCGAGAAATTGCAAGCTCTGGACAAGGCCTATACTGAAGGACTTTCTAGTGCAAAACAAAAGAGTTTTGTGACTCAGCACGCTGCCTTTAACTATCTTGCCTTGGACTATGGACTCAAGCAAGTCGCGATATCAGGACTTTCTCCAGACGCAGAACCATCAGCTGCTCGTTTGGCAGAATTGACAGAGTACGTCAAGAAGAATAAAATTGCCTATATCTACTTTGAAGAAAATGCCTCACAAGCTCTAGCGAATACTCTTTCAAAAGAAACAGGAGTTAAGTTAGACGTTCTAAATCCTCTGGAAAGCTTGACCGAAGAGGATATGAAGGACGGCGAGAACTATATCTCTATCATGGAGAAAAATCTCAAGGCCCTCAAGCAAACAACTGACCAGGCAGGGGCAGAAATTGAGCCAGAAAAAGCCGAGGAAACTAAAACAGTTCAAAATGGTTACTTTGAGGATGCAGATGTTAAGGATCGCACCTTGAGTGACTATACTGGTAACTGGCAGTCTGTTTATCCTTTCCTTGAAAATGGTACTCTTGATCAAGTCTTTGACTATAAGGCTAAATTGACTGGCAAGATGACCAAGGATGAGTATAAAGCTTACTATCAAAAAGGTTATCAAACAGATGTGACCAAGATTAACATTACGGATAACACCATGGAATTTATCCAAGGCGACCAAAGTAAGAAATATACTTACAAGTATGTTGGCAAGAAAATCTTGACTTATAAGAAAGGCAATCGAGGTGTTCGCTACCTCTTTGAAGCGACAGATGCAAACGCTGGACAATTTAAGTATGTTCAGTTTAGCGACCATAATATTGCCCCAGTCAAGGCAGAGCATTTCCATATTTTCTTTGGAGGAACGAGCCAAGAAGCCCTCTTTGAAGAGATGGATAACTGGCCTACCTACTATCCAGACAACTTATCTGGCCAAGAAATCGCCCAAGAGATGTTGGCACATTAAGATACGATTCACATGATAAAAGCGGACAGGAAAGTTTTCTGATTATCAGAATCCTCTCTTGTCCGCTTTTTTGAGTTTTGTAAGTTAAAGAGCCATTGCCCCCCATTTATGTACTTATAAATTTATTCAGTTTCAAGCTTACTTTATTTGTCAAAGCCTTGTAAAGCTTTTTCGCGTTCTTCTACTTGTCCTTTGGCATCTAGTTTATTACCACCGTAAACTGCTGTTTCCCATGATCCGTACATTGGATTTGGGAAGATGATGAATTTTTCACCAAATTCTTTTTGCAATTCTTCAAGTTGTTTGTCACGGTCGGCTTCAGAAGTTTTAGAAAAATCTGCAAAGTCTACAAGGTTATCACCAAATAGTAATACAAGATTAGTTTTTTCTTGAACTGCTTGGCGACGGCCTTCTTTAGATTTCACGCCATTTTCTAAAAACATGAGATGATCGCGACCTTGTACAGGAATCCCTTCGTTTTCTAGATTTTTAATGGTAGCATCTACTTGACTCACTGAGCGGTCAGAAATATAGTAGATTTGGACACCGTTTTGGTCAGCAAATTGAAGAAAATCTTTTGCGCCTGGAACGGCTTTTGCTGCAGATTTTTGGACCCAAACATCCCAATTTTCAGGTGTGAACGCTGTTCCATCTTTGACATTTTGAACTTGGTAAGGACTGTTGTCTAAGACTGTTTCATCCAAGTCCAAAACAATCGAATAAGGCTTATCTGATTCTTTTTTAAGTAATTCCTTCAAACGATCTGTAGCAACATTATAGCCTTGTAGATACAAAGCTTTTGTTTCAGCTGCTTTTTGATACCAGAGAGTTGACATGGTATTTTCTCTAGACCGTAACTGCTCGTAAGTCATTGTAATCTGATTGTCAGATGAGTTATTAGCGGATGTTTGTGTTTCTGTAGATTTTGTCGCACAACTGGTCAATAAGATGACAGATGCAAGTGCAGAAACGATTGTAACAGTGGTTTTTGCTGTTTTCATAAAATATCTCCTGTTTATTAATTTCAATAACAGTATAGCATGAGGGGATAGTTAAGGCAAGCGTTTTCCTAAACATAGACTTGGTTTTTCAAAAAATGCTGCAGATAATTATCGGATTGGAGGAAGAGAAAAATCTTTAAAAGACCTTGAAAAATCTAGCTAAATAGGGTATAATATAAATAATCATTTGTCGTAGGTTTTGTCTGAAATATTGTCCGGACAAGGCTCACAGCAGTTAAATCTCCTGGAAAAGTCGGATTTAGCTGCTCTTTTTGTGCTTTTTTTCAGGTTTTTCGATCTTTGTAACAAAGATTTAAAGATTCTGAAAATTAGTCGAGGGGGATAAGTTGATAGGGTTTTTAGAACCCTCTAACGATAATTACTAGCTTAGATCACTAAGCTTGGAACTTTATTTAAAAAGGAGAATCATCTTGGCAGGACATGACGTTCAATACGGGAAACATCGTACCCGTCGTAGTTTTTCAAGAATCAAAGAAGTTCTTGACTTACCAAATTTGATTGAAATTCAAACTGATTCATTCAAAGATTTCCTAGACCATGGTCTGAAGGAAGTGTTTGAAGATGTATTGCCAATTTCAAACTTCACAGACACAATGGAGTTGGAATTTGTTGGCTACGAAATCAAAGAACCTAAATATACGCTTGAAGAAGCTCGTATCCATGATGCCAGCTACTCAGCACCTATCTTTGTAACCTTCCGCTTGATTAACAAAGAAACTGGCGAAATAAAAACCCAGGAAGTATTCTTTGGTGATTTCCCAATCATGACTGAGATGGGTACTTTCATCATCAACGGTGGTGAACGAATCATCGTATCACAGTTGGTGCGTTCTCCAGGTGTTTACTTTAATGACAAGGTAGACAAAAATGGTAAAGTGGGTTACGGTTCAACTGTTATCCCTAACCGTGGAGCTTGGTTGGAACTTGAAAGCGACTCAAAAGACATCGCCTACACTCGTATCGACCGTACTCGTAAGATTCCATTTACGACCTTAGTTCGTGCGCTTGGTTTCTCAGGCGATGATGAAATCTTTGATATCTTTGGTGACAGCGATCTTGTTCGTAACACTGTTGAAAAAGATATTCACAAGAACCCAATGGACTCTCGTACAGACGAAGCTTTGAAGGAAATCTACGAACGCCTTCGTCCAGGTGAGCCTAAGACTGCTGAAAGCTCACGTAGCTTACTTGTAGCTCGTTTCTTTGACCCACGTCGTTATGACTTGGCTGCAGTTGGTCGTTACAAGATCAATAAAAAACTCAATGTTAAAACACGTTTGCTCAACCAAACTATTGCTGAACCATTGGTAGATCCTGAAACTGGAGAAATCTTGGTAGAAGCTGGTACAATCATGACTCGTAGTGTGATTGAAAGCATTGAAAGCCATTTAGATGGTGATTTGAACAAGATTGTCTACATTCCAAATGATGCTGCTGTAGTAACAGAGCCAGTTGTTCTTCAAAAATTCAAGGTTGTTGCACCAACTGATCCAGACCGTGTTGTAACAATCATTGGTAATGCAAATCCAGATGACAAGGTTCGTATCGTAACACCTGCAGATATCTTGGCTGAGATGAGTTACTTCCTCAACTTAGCAGAAGGTATTGGTCGTGTGGACGATATTGACCACCTCGGAAATCGTCGTATCCGTGCTGTTGGTGAATTGCTTGCCAACCAAGTGCGTCTTGGACTTTCACGTATGGAACGTAACGTTCGTGAACGTATGTCTGTTCAAGATAACGAAGTACTAACACCACAACAAATTATCAATATCCGTCCAGTAACTGCAGCAATCAAAGAATTCTTTGGTTCTTCTCAATTGTCGCAGTTCATGGACCAACACAACCCACTTTCTGAGTTGTCACACAAACGTCGTTTGTCTGCCTTAGGACCTGGTGGTTTGACACGTGACCGCGCTGGATATGAAGTGCGTGACGTGCACTACACTCACTATGGTCGTATGTGTCCGATTGAAACACCTGAAGGGCCAAACATCGGTTTGATCAACAACTTATCTTCATACGGGCACCTCAACAAGTATGGTTTCATTCAAACACCATATCGTAAGGTTGACCGTGCAACTGGAAAAGTAACCAACGAAATCGTTTGGTTGACAGCCGATGAAGAAGATGAGTTCACAGTAGCTCAGGCTAACTCTAAATTGAACGCAGATGGCACTTTTGCTGAAAAAGTTGTCATGGGACGTCACCAAGGGGTTAACCAAGAATATC
>CAUSCX010000031.1:0-19002 GCA_963530385.1 uncultured Streptococcus sp.
AGAGTACTTGGTTTGGGACCAAGGTGTCGCAGGTTCGAATCCTGTCTTCCCGATAAATGCAGCTCTTTGTCAACTATAGTGGGTTGATGAAAAGTTACAACCTGGAGAGGACCAAATTGGTTCTCTCCTTTTTGATGTTCAAAGCGATAAGAATTCTAGTTTTAAAGTTTTCAAAGTTGCGGAAGCCAAAAGCATTTCGCTTGATGACTTTGATGAGGTTATTTGTTGCTTCAAGTTTTGCGTTTGAGTAGGGAAGTTCCAGTGCATTCATGATCTTATCCTGATCTCTCAAAAAGGTTCTAAAAATGGTATGGAAGATGGGATTCACTGAAGAAATAGTCAGCGTGCTTCTCTTGAAAATGAAACAGTAAGAGTTGATAGAGTTCATAGTGATCTCTGAGATCTTGAGAGTAAGAGAGAAGTTTTTCTAGAATCTCTTTATTGGTCAAATGAGACCGAAATGTCGGACGATAAAATCGTTTCCTGCTAAGTGTATAGCTATCTTGTTGAATGAGTTTCCAGTAACGTTTCAATGCCTTATATTCGTGCGATTTTCGATCAAACTGATTCATAATTTGGATGCGTACGCGGTTCATAGCTCGACTGAGATGCTGGACAATGTGAAAGCGATCCAGAACAATTTTAGCTTCGGGAAATAGTTTTCTGGCAATATCGTAGTAGGGGCTAAACATGTCCATGGTAATGACTTTTACGCGACTTCTTACCTGTCTAGAATATCGAAGAAAATGATTGCGAATAGTTGCTTGAGTCCGTCCATCCAGGATAGCTACGATCTTTCTTGTATCGTAGTTCTGTGCAATAAAGCTCATCTTTCCTTTCTTGAAGCTGTACTCATCCCAACTCATGTGTTCTGGAAGGTAGTTAAGGTCAGTCTTAAATTTGAATTTATGTAACTGACGAATGACTGTCGAAATAGAGACAGATAAACTTTCAGCGATAGTCGTCATAGGGACTTTCTCAATCAATTTTTGAGTGATTTTCTGTTTGACGATGGTTGCGATCTGGTGATTCTTCTTGACTAAGGAAGTCTCTGAAACAGCCATTTTTCCACAGTCTTTACAGCAGAAACGGCGTTTTCTCAATCGAATGAGAGTCTTGTAGCCAGCACATTCGAGATAGGGGATTTTAGATTCTTTTTGGAAGTCATATTTAACCATTTGACCTTGACAGTTGTGACATTTAGGGGCAGGATAATCGAGCTTAGCGATGACTTCTTTATGCGTTCCGGCATCAAGATAATCTAAGATAATAATATTTTTGTCTTTAATTCCAAGTATATTTGTGATAAAATTTAATTGTTCCATGAGATTCTTTCTAATGAGGGTTTGGTCACTTTTTCATTATAGGTCTTATGGGGCTTTTTTTCTACAACAAAATAGACTCCAGAATTCCTATAGTGGTTTTACCCACTACAGAAATTATAGAGCCAATTTTTCAAGCTCCTTTTTGTTAAAAAAATCACAAATATTTGAAAATATAGAAAATATATTATATAATTAACCTAATATAAAGCGTTAAAAGCGCAAGGAGGAAAAAATATGGCAACATTTTACGTTCCAGCAGTTAACCTTATTGGCAAAGGTGTGGTAAATGAAGTTGGACCTTATGTTAAGGAGTTGGGTTACAGTAAGGCTCTTTTGGTGACAGATAAGTATATCGAATCAAGTGATATCTTGCCCAAAATTTTAAGACCTTTAGATGATGAAGGAATTGCTTACGTTATCTTTAGTGATGTTGAACCGAACCCTACTTGTAAAAATGTCATGGATGGGGTCGCTGCTTTGAAAGAGCATAACTGTGATTTTATCATTTCTGTCGGTGGTGGCTCTCCACAGGATGCAGCTAGCTGTATTTCTGTAATCGCTACTAATGGCGGTAAGCCACAGGATTATGAAGGTTTGCATAAGTCTGCTCAAAAAGGCCTTCCTGTTGTAGCTATCAATACTACTGCAGGTACATCAGCAGAAATTACTATCAACTACGTTATCACTGATGAAGAACGTAAGGTTAAAATGGTAATGGTTGATAAGAACAGTCTTGCTCTTATCTCTGTTAATGACCCTGAATTGATGGTTTCAAAACCTCAAGCTTTGACTGCTGCTACTGGTATGGATGCTCTTACTCACGCTGTTGAAGCTTTGGTAACACCAGGTGCTTATGATGTGACTAAGAAACTCTCTATCGGAGCTATCGAGCTGATCAAAGAATATCTTCCACGTGCAGTAGAAAACGGACACGACATTGAAGCTCGTGAAGGTATGGTTAATGCCATCTTCCTTGGAGGAATGAGCTTTAACAATGCTGGGCTCGGCTATGTTCACTCAATGGCTCACCAATTGGGTGCAGTCTATAACTTGCCTCATGGTGTTTGCTGTGCCATGCTTTTGCCAGTTGTTGAGCGTGAAAATGCCAAACGTGTACCTGTAGCCTTCCGTAATGTTGCTAAGGCCTTGGGTATGCAAATCGAAGGAAAATCAGATGAAGAATGTGCTGCTTATGCTATTTCTGAAATTGAAAAACTTTCTGAAACTGTCGGTATTCCTAAGAAATTGACAGAACTTGGTATCGAAGAAAAAGACTTTGACTTTGAATACCTTTCTAAGAATGCCTTGATTGATGCTTGTGCACCAGGTAATCCATTCATGCCAACTTTGGAAGAAACCATTGCTTTCTATAAGGAATTGTTCTAAGGAGAGCTACTTCAGAGCTCTTGTGGGATAGTAAATTTAAGATTCTTACATTATGAATTCCTCCCGAAAATTTAAATAATGTACTAGGGAATCAAATACTATTCCTATGATTTAAAACCAATAATATTAAAAAAGAGTCCGGGACAAAAGTCCTAGCCTCTCAATTGTCTTTGGATTGTCGAGCAAGACGAAGTGGCTGAGTGGGCTCTACTACGCTGATTTCATCAGCTTTTACAGCCCTACTCAACTGTGTGGAGGTGGGACGACGAAATCGAATTCTAACGAATTACCGATTTCTGTCTCCCTCTCTTTTACATGGTTACGATAGGCTTGGTAAATTAGTTGAGACGGTAGTTGACTTATCCTCTAGCTCTCTCCCTCTCTTTTCTGATAGCAAGCGGGTTCTAGTGTCTTGTGGGATACAATTGGAGTGGGCTAAAGAGAATCTCACTTTTCAAGATAAATAAGTAGCGAATGCTCATCCTGATTGTCATTTTTTGTGACTTGTGGATAAACATTACCTTAACCTAGTCAGTGATTATGGAAATATGGTTTCCGTTGCGGTACCATTTGGTTTAGCTTATTCTTTAAACCATGATTTGGTCAAAGAAGGAGATGTAGTTTACCTGATGGGAACAGCAGCAGGTATGACGGTCAATATGTTGGCTTTGAAATTGTAAAATGAGAGCAGGCACAGATAAGAGGCCTGCTCTTTTAATTGATTTTATAGGTAGAATTATCGGCCTAAACAGAAAAGACTTGCTAAGTTCTTCTAAACTAAGTATACTAGAAGGTAACAAGCGTTTTCAGACGTTAAATTAGGGAGTAGACTTAGAAATTGAGAGGGAGTTATGGGAACTAGAAAATTTCGACTATTGATGTCCAAGTATGGTTTTAGCATTGCGATAATTCTGATAGAATTATTTGTAGTTTTTGCAGTCATTCTTTACATGAGTCAGATTGCTCCATTTGTTTGGGTTGCTCTTGTATTCCTTGTCAGTGTGGCAACTGTTTTAGCCATTGTTAATCGTTCCATGTCTCCTGAGAGCAAGGTGACTTGGTTGATTGTCACTTTTGTCCCTGTTTTTGGCCCCTTACTTTATATCATGTTTGGTGAGCGTCGGTTATCAAAAAAGGAATTCAAACAACTGCAGGAACTTCGTTCTATTGCATCTCATGAAAAGTGCGAGCATAGTCTCCATCAGAGCCTACAAGAAACTGATAAATCTGCCTACGGGATTATCAATGCCTTATTGCATATGGACAGCAATGCAGAAGTGTATGACCAGACAGACTCACAATTCTTTGCAAATGGAGAAGAATTGTGGCAACAGATGCTCGAGGATTTGAAGAGAGCTGAAAAATTTATTTTTCTAGAATACTACATTGTTGAAGAAGGTTTGATGTGGGATAGTATGCTCGAAGTTCTAGAAGAAAAGGCTGCTCAAGGAGTCGAAATCAAGATGCTCTATGATGATATCGGCTGTATGGTGACCTTGCCGGGGGATTATACTGTTCATTTGCGTTCTAAAGGAATTGATGCTCATAAGTTTAATAAGGTGATTCCTCGTATGACGGTGGCCTATAATAACCGTGACCACCGAAAAATATTAGTCATTGATGGGCAGATTTCCTATACTGGGGGAATCAACCTCGCAGACGAATATATCAATCAGATTGAGCGTTTTGGACACTGGAAAGATAGTGGAATTCGGATAGATGGTCCAGCGACTCAAGCCTTTACCAGACTATTTCTCATGAACTGGTACATCAACCGTGGAGAAATCAGTGACTTTGATCAGTATCATTTGGAAAATCAGACACGATCTGGTAGTGGTCTTTGTATCCCGTATGGAAGTGGTCCCAAGCCTATCTATAAAATGAAGGTGGGTAAAATTGTCTATCAGAATCTGATTAATCAAGCAGAGGATTTTGTCTATATCACCACGCCTTATCTTATTATTGATTATGATTTGACAGAGGATATTAAAAATGCGGCTATGCGAGGTGTAGATGTGAGAATTATAACTCCATTTATCCCAGATAAAAAGCTCATCCAGTTAGTAACTCGAGGGTCTTATCCTGATCTTTTGTCTGCTGGTGTACGTATATACGAGTACACTCCTGGTTTTATCCATAGTAAGCAGATGATTGTTGATGATCGATTTGCGGTTGTGGGAACTATAAATCTTGATTATCGTAGCTTGGTTCATCACTATGAAAATGCGGTTTTGTTGTACGAAACACCGTCGATTGCAGATATTCGTAAGGACTTTGAAGAGATTTTTGAAGTATCGCAAGAAGTATTACCAGGGATGATCAATCCTACCTGGTATCAAAAATTAATCAAGGAAGTGACCCAGTTGTTTGCGCCAATGCTTTAAGTGGAAGAATTAACTGAGAATAGATGATTAGAGGAAGAGGTGGAGAACCGCCTCTTTTTCTATAAGTTTAGCAGTTTAAAAATAAGGCCTTCCTTTATTAGAACGTATTAGGAATGTATATAAGATGATAGGGTTAAGAAATATGAACTCTGAAAGTAAGTACAAAGATTTAATCAGGTTTTAAAAAGATGTTGTGTGGATATTTTTAGACTAAAGTACACGACATAATTAATTAATCGTTATGAAATATAGAGCTATAAAAATGGGAAGAATCGTTACTACTCTCCTGAATTTGATACGTTGTAAAAAGACTATTCCTAGTCTGTAAAAGTAGATCTAAACATGATAGTCTAACATCTAATCCATTTAAAAGTGAATAAGTTTATCAATCGTTTGAGTAAGAAAATTTCAAAAGAAGAAGGGATATGTTTTCAAAAATAATTTATCGAGTCATTCTTTATATATAATTTGTATCTTTTTACTTATTAATTTGTATTTAAAATTTAATCGTGTTACAATTGAAATCAAATAGAAAAGGAAAATGCAAACGTGGGCACACTATTAGCAACAAGATTAAAAAATAGACGAAAAGAATTAAAGATGTCTCAGCGAGAATTGGCTGAGGGGATATGCAAACAGGGACAGATTAGTCGATTAGAGAATGGAGAATTTACTCCAGGAGCAGACTTTTTATATGCTCTGTCTAAGAAGTTAAAAGTTAGTATAGATTATTTTTTTAATGAGCAGATTGAAGAGGAGATTGACGAGCTATCAGAGTTTAAGAAGTTAGCTCAGACATTTATCACAAATCGAAATTATGAGTCTTTGAAATATATATATGAACTAGAGAGTGTAAAAGTACATCGCTTGTCTCTAGTAGATAAGTTTTATATGGAGTGGATAAAATCTCTTATAGATTTTTATTTCTATGGGCAAAAAGAGGAGGCTGTGGCAAGATTGGAGAAGGTACTGTCTCAGTTAAATGTAACTGACCTGTTCTACCTTCAAGTTTCAAATACTCTATTTAATTTTTATTATGATATTGAGGATTTAGAGAGTTTTAATGAAATTCGAGAAAAGTTAGAGTGTCAAGTAAATCAACTCAAGTTAAACACAATCGAAGAATTAAACCTGTCTATTAAATTTAATTATAATGTTTGTCGCTATCTATGGTTGCAGAATAATACTGAAGAGGCTATTACTAAAATCACAGATACGATAAAGCAATGTAAGACGTATAGATCAACGTATCTTTTGGCTGATTTGTATTTATTGATGGGAAATGTCAGTAAGAATTTTTCTTCTAAAGTTGCAGTAAAAGAGTACTTTGAAACGGCTTATTTCCTATATAAGCTTGAGGGAAATATCTCAATGGCTCTTAAAATCGAGCATTACATTGCAGATATAACAGAATAGTAAAGACGATGTTCAATTAAGCATCGTTTTTTTAATCCAAAACAATACAAATATGTATTTAATAAAAATAAATAAAAAATATTATCAAAAATCTTGACAGTATTATATTGAAGTGCTAAAATGAGTGCAAGAAAATATTAGACTTTGTGTCTATAAAACATCACCAGAAATTTACTATAGACTGAGTGAGTTTAAAGAGACTTCAGCTTTTGAAGAATTGAGAGGTAAAATAAATGAATGAATTAGAAGTTAGATTCGAACTCAATGATGAGAGGGATTATAATAAGGCTATTTCATACTTAGAAAAACATTATAAATTTAAGTGTGAAAATAAGCAAGTTGATGAATATTTTAAAGTAAAAGGAAGAGAATTTGAAAATGATGAGGTAGGTAGCTTTATCTACAGAATTCGCCAAGAAGATGATAATAGAGCAAGTATTTTCACAAGAAAAGATACGATAAAACAAGGAATGTGGAGTGAAAGTGAAATAGAGTTGGAATCTGAAAAATTAGAATTTGTAAGGAATATCTTGCAAGATGGTTTTTCAAATATTTTCACAATAAGTAAATATAGAAAGACTTATCATGATGAATTAGAAAATAAAACGATTAATCTAGATAAGATTGATGGTCTTGGATTTTATCTTGAAATAGAGATTTTAGGAGATTTTTCAAAAGAAGATTATAGTAATTTTTATGATAAAATGTGCGGAGAGTTCTCGTTTTTAAATTCAAAAATAGAAACAAAGGGCTATGTCCAATTAATGAGAGAAAAAAATGGACGTAATTGAAATTATCAAATAGTCTTGTTGGAATTGTATACTCAATTGCTGGATTTGGTAGTTTGATAGCAATAACCTTTCTTTCTACTTTTTTGAATAAGAAGGATGCCTTTATCTTGATGAATATATCAATGGCAAGTGGTATAGTTGAAAATTGGATATTTTTTGGAATTTGTTATTCAATTTTGAGTGGACTAAGTACAATAGCTTCTGTCTCGATTACAACAATACAGCAACAAGAAAGTACTGAGTATAATATTGGTAAAATACTTTCTAGTTCTTTTGTAATAGCTACCATTTTTGCTCCTTTTGGAGGGATATTGGCTGCTTATTTTAATTGGCTTTTAAATCCGAGATTAAGTCTAGTTATTTTGGGATTACTAAGTAGTTTATTGGTTATTCTTATAAAGAGTTATGAAAAAAAGCTAACTAAGAAAAGAACTGCAATATTTATAAAGGAAGATTAGTAGATTAATTATCATTAGAAAAAATAATATTAATTCGTAGTAAAATAAAAAATTGAAAAAGGTTTTACATAATGTACTACCTTTTCAGATTTAATAATTATTGAGGCTGTAGAAACAGAGCTTTGCGATATTATCTATGAACCAGAAAATCACTCTGATTTTTATAAATATCTTAAAAGTAAGTATGATATGCCAGATGATACGACTTGTCTAATAAGAGTTGGCTATTCTAGTTATATAATTTATGATGTGACAATCCAAATTAAATCGACAGAAAAGTCTGTTCAAATAAGATCAACTATATTTAAAAATAGTGAGGAAAACAAGATAAAAGTTTTAGTCAAATTTCATTTCTTACAAAAATATTAAGGTTATTCCAAAAATAATTGAGACAAAAATTTGATTGAATATTGACCAAGTTTATATTAAATCCTAATAAAATATGCTTTCTAGACATATTTTATATCCCTGTAAGCAGTTTTCTTGACATCTTATTTTTTTTACGTTATCATATATCCATATAATATACGGGAGTCTGTGTACAGTCTGAGAGGAAGTGTTAAACTTCGACCGCACCTGATCTGGGTAATGCCAGCGTAGGGAACGATTGCTTAGTCCAAAACTGTGCCTTTTCCATATATGGTAAAGGTTTTTCTTTTTTTAAAAGGAGGACCTAGAAAGGAGGTTTTTGTGAAAGCGAGTATTGCTTTACAAGTTTTACCCCTATCTCAGGGGATTGATCGAATAGCTGTAATTGATAAGGTTATTGCTCATCTACAAACTCAAAGAGTGGCCATGGTGGTGACACCCTTTGAAACAGTTTTGGAGGGAGAATTTGATGAGCTTATGCGAATTCTCAAAGAAGCGCTAGAAGTGGCGGGGCAAGGAGCAGACAATGTTTTTGCCAATGTAAAAATAAATATAGGAGAGATTTTAAGCATAGATGAGAAACTTGAAAAGTATAATGAGACAGCATATTAGTCTGCTAGGATTTTTGGGTGTCTTATCTCTTTGGCAGATGGCGGGATTCTTAAAACTCTTACCAAAGTTTATCCTGCCGACGCCACTTGAAATCCTCCAGTCTTTTGTTCGTGACAGAGAATTTCTTTGGTACCATAGTTGGGCAACCTTGAGAGTAGCCTTACTAGGTTTGGTGCTGGGTGTCTTGATAGCCTGTATCATGGCCGTCCTTATGGATAGTCTGAGTTGGCTCAATGACCTGATTTATCCCATGATGGTGGTTGTTCAAACCATTCCGACTATTGCGTTGGCTCCAATTTTAGTTTTGTGGCTAGGTTATGGGATTTTGCCAAAAATTGTTTTGATTATCTTGACAACGACCTTTCCAATCATCGTCAGTATTTTAGATGGTTTTAGGCACTGTGACAAGGATATGCTGACCTTGTTTAGTTTGATGCGAGCAAATCCTTGGCAAATCCTTTGGCATTTTAAGGTTCCGGTCAGTCTGCCTTACTTTTATGCAGGCCTTAGAGTTAGTGTCTCCTATGCCTTTATTACAACAGTGGTATCTGAGTGGTTAGGAGGCTTTGAAGGACTAGGTGTCTACATGATTCAGTCTAAAAAACTGTTTCAGTATGATACCATGTTTGCCATTATTATTCTGGTGTCACTTATTAGTCTTCTGGGTATGAAGCTGGTCGATATCAGTGAAAAATATGTGATTAAATGGAAACGTACATAAAATAGAACGTTTCAGAAAAAGAAAAGAGGAAATAAAAATGAAGAAAACATGGAAAGTGTTTTTAACGCTTGTAACAGTATTTGTAGCTGTCTTGCTTGTAGCTTGTGGGCAAGGAACTGCTTCTAAGGATAAGAAAGAAGCAGAGCTCAAAAAAATTGATTTTATCCTAGACTGGACACCAAATACCAATCATACAGGGCTTTATGTCGCCAAAGAAAAAGGATATTTCAAGGAAGCTGGAGTTGATGTTGACTTGAAATTGCCACCAGAAGAAAGCTCATCAGACTTGGTCATCAATGGGAAAGCACCTTTTGCGGTTTACTTCCAAGACTACATGGCTAAGAAATTGGAAAAAGGAGCTGGCATTACTGCTGTAGCAGCGATTGTTGAGCACAATACATCAGGAATTATCTCTCGTAAGTCTGACAATATCAATAGTCCTAAAGACTTGGTTGGTAAGAAATACGGTACTTGGAACGACCCAACAGAACTAGCGATGTTGAAAACCTTGGTAGAATCTCAAGGTGGGGATTTTGACAAAGTTGAAAAAGTGCCAAATAATGATTCAAACTCAGTGACACCAATTGCCAATGGAGTTTTTGACACTGCTTGGATTTACTACGGTTGGGACGGTATTCTTGCCAAATCTCAAGGCGTGGACGCTAACTTCATGTACTTGAAAGACTATGTCAAAGAGTTTGACTACTACTCACCAGTCATCATCGCAAATAATGATTATCTAAAAAATAATAAAGAAGAAGCTAAGAAAGTTGTTCAAGCCATCAAAAAAGGTTATCAATACGCTATGGAACACCCAGAAGAAGCCGCAGATATCCTCATCAAAAATGCACCTGAACTCAAGGAAAAACGTGATTTTGTCATTGAATCTCAAAAGTACTTATCAAAAGAATATGCAAGTGATAAAGAAAAATGGGGTCAATTTGACCCTGCCCGCTGGAATGCCTTCTACAAATGGGATAAAGAAAATGGTATCCTCAAGGAAGACTTGACAGATAAAGGATTTACCAACGAATTTGTAGAATAATGACAGAAATTAGACTAGAACATGTAAGCTATGCTTACGATAATGAAAAGATTTTAGAGGATATTAACCTACAGGTAACTTCAGGTGAAGTTGTCTCTATCCTAGGCCCCAGTGGTGTAGGAAAGACTACTCTCTTTAACCTGATTGCAGGGATTTTAGAAGTCCAGTCAGGTAGAATTGTGCTTGATGGGGAGGAAAATCCCAAGGGGCGCGTGAGCTATATGCTACAAAAGGATCTGCTCTTGGAACACAAGACGGTACTTGGCAATATCATCCTGCCCCTTTTGATTCAAAAAGTGGATAAGGCAGAAGCTATTGCCAAAGCAGATGAAATCCTTGCTACCTTTCAGTTGACGGCGATACGGGACAAGTATCCTCATGAGCTTAGTGGTGGGATGCGTCAGCGCGTTGCCTTGCTCCGCACCTATCTTTTTGGGCATAAGCTCTTTCTTCTAGACGAGGCCTTTAGCGCCTTGGATGAGATGACTAAGATGGAACTCCATGATTGGTATTTGGAGATTCACACACAGCTAGAGTTGACAACTTTAATTATTACGCATAGTATAGAGGAGGCCCTCAATCTCAGTGATCGGATTTACATCTTGAAAAATCGTCCGGGACAGATTGTCTCTGAAATCAAACTAGACTGGTCTGAAGATCAAGACAAGGAAGTTCAAAAAATTGCTTGTAAACGCCAAATCTTAGCGGAATTGGGATTAAATAATTAGAAAGACAGGGAGTTGGTGAGGATTGTTCATTACCAGCCCCTTTTTCTTTTAAAAAATCGAAAAATTCGGTATAATAGTCAAAGATAGTCAAGGTTCAAAGAAAGAGGTGGCGTTCTATGAGATTTAAAAATACATCAGACCATATAGAGGCCTATATCAAGGCGATTTTGGAGCAGTCGGGTATGGTTGAATTGCAACGAAGCCAATTAGCGGATACCTTTCAAGTCGTGCCTAGCCAGATTAATTATGTGATTAAGACTCGATTTACTGAAAGCAGAGGCTATTTAGTTGAAAGTAAGCGAGGAGGTGGCGGTTATATTCGCATTGGTCGGATTGAATTTTCAAACCACCATGAAATGCTCCGCGATTTACTGTATTCGGTAGGTGAAGAAGTTAGCCTAGCTATCTTTGAAGATGTTTTAAGACTCTTGTTTGAGCAGGATTTGGTGACTCGTCAGGAGATGAATCTATTATTAGCAATGGCGACAGACCGAGTTTTAGGCGATGATGCCAATCTTATCCGTGCCAATATGCTCCGGCAGTTATTACAAGAGGTAGATAGAAAAGGAAAATAGAACTAAATGAAATATTCAAAAGCATTGAGAGAATGTATAGAAAGTGCCTTTCTGGTCGCAAGTCATTTTGGGGCAGAATACCTAGAGTCATGGCACCTATTGATTGCTATGGCCAATCATGGTTACAGTGTAGCTGGGGCGACTTTAAACGAATTTCCATATGAGATTGATCGTCTGGAGGAAGTTGCTGTAGAGCTGACTGAAACAAAGTATAGCGATAAGGAACATTATCAGGAGCTGCCTTTTTCACACCGGTTGAAGGTATTGTTGTTGGAAGCAGAGCACGTTGCTTCTGTCGTACATGCCAAGGTATTGGGAACAGAGCATGTTCTTTATGCTATCTTACATGATGGTAATGCCTTAGCTACTCGCATTTTAGAAAAAGCGGGATTTTCTTACGAAGATCAGAAGGATCAGGTCAAGATTGCTGGACTTCGTCGAAGTCTTGAAGCGCGTGCTGGTTGGACTAGAGAAGATTTGAAGGCCCTTCGCCAGCGTCATCGTACGGTAGCGGATAAGCAAAATTCCATGGCTAATATGATGGGTATGCCTCAGACACCAAGTGGAGGTTTGGAAGATTATACGCATGACCTTACGGAGCAAGCTCGTTCGGGTAAATTGGAACCAGTCATCGGGCGTGACCAAGAAATCTCTCGTATGATTCAAATCTTGAGCCGTAAGACAAAAAATAATCCAGTCCTAGTTGGAGATGCAGGTGTCGGTAAAACAGCTTTGACACTTGGCCTTGCGCAGCGTATTGCTAGTGGGAATGTGCCGGATGAAATGGCTAAGATGCGAGTTTTAGAGCTCGATTTGATGAATGTGGTTGCTGGGACGCGTTTCCGTGGGGACTTTGAAGAACGGATGAACAATATCATCAAAGATATCGAGGAAGATGGTAAGGTTATCCTCTTTATCGATGAGCTTCATACCATTATGGGATCAGGAAGTGGTATTGATTCGACCTTGGATGCGGCCAATATCCTGAAACCTGCCCTAGCGCGTGGAACTCTGAGAACTGTTGGGGCAACCACTCAGGAAGAGTATCAAAAGCACATCGAAAAAGACGCAGCCCTTTCTCGTCGCTTTGCAAAAGTGATGATTGAGGAACCAAGTGTGGCTGATAGTATAGCTATCTTGCGTGGCTTGAAAGCAACTTATGAGAAACATCACCATGTTCAAATTACAGATGATGCAGTCGAAACAGCTGTCAAAATGGCACATCGTTATTTGACGAGTCGTCATTTGCCAGACTCAGCCATTGATCTCTTGGACGAAGCAGCTGCAACAGTGCAAAATAAATCGAAACATGTCAAAAAAGATGAGTCAGGTTTAACACCAGCTGATAAGGCCTTGATGGATGGGAAATGGAAACAAGCTGCTCAACTCATTGCAAAAGAACAGGAAGTACCTGTTTATAAAGACTTGGTGACAGAATCAGATATTTTGACAATCTTGAGTCGCTTGTCAGGTATTCCAGTTCAAAAATTGACCCAAACAGATGCCAAGAAGTATCTCAATCTTGAAGCTGAACTGCATAAACGTGTGATCGGACAGGAACAAGCTGTATCTAGTATCAGTCGTGCCATTCGCCGAAATCAATCGGGTATTCGCAATAACAAACGTCCAATTGGCTCCTTTATGTTTCTAGGACCAACAGGTGTTGGTAAGACCGAGTTGGCCAAGGCCTTGACGGAAGTTCTCTTTGATGATGAGTCTGCTCTTATCCGCTTTGACATGAGTGAATATATGGAGAAATTTGCAGCCAGTCGTCTCAATGGAGCTCCTCCAGGTTATGTAGGTTATGAAGAAGGCGGGGAGTTGACTGAGAAGGTTCGCAACAAACCATACTCAGTCTTGCTCTTTGACGAGGTAGAAAAGGCTCACCCAGACATCTTTAACGTGCTCTTGCAAGTCTTGGATGATGGTGTCTTGACAGATAGTAAAGGTCGTAAGGTTGACTTCTCCAATACCATTATCATCATGACTTCAAACCTTGGTGCGACAGCGCTTCGTGATGACAAGACAGTTGGTTTTGGAGCTAAGGACATTCGCTTTGACCAAGAAAATATGGAAAAACGTATGTTTGAGGAGTTGAAAAAGGCTTATCGTCCAGAGTTTATCAATCGTATTGATGAGAAGGTAGTCTTCCATAGCTTGTCAAGTCAAGATATGCAAGAAGTAGTTAAGATTATGGTCAAACCATTGATTGCTAGTCTTGCAGAAAAAGGAATTGACTTGAAACTCCAAGCATCTGCCCTTAAACTTCTAGCTCAGCAAGGCTATGATCCAGAGATGGGGGCTCGTCCACTTCGTAGAACTTTGCAAACAGAAGTAGAAGACAAACTAGCAGAACTTCTTCTTAAAGGTGAATTGGAAGCTGGTAAGACTCTGAAGATTGGTGTCAAAGCTGGTCAATTAAAATTTGAGATTGTTTAAAATTGTGAGGTTGGAACAGATTGTTTCAGCCTCTTTTTTTGGGAAGTTGTTACTCAAATAAGGACTTGGATTTTGCATTTAGTTTAAAGGTTTTAAAAACGAATTTCTCCTAATCAAGTTTTGTATATCAAGTAAAAAATCCGATCATGTAGCAATGTTTTTATAAAAAATAATAAAAAAGTCTTGACAACCAGAACAAGACAGAGTATAATATAAAAAATTATAAAAAGGTTGAAAAGACATGAAAAAAAAGATAGCAGTGGTTTTTGGAACCTTTGCTCCCTTGCATCAGGGGCATATTGATTTAATTCAAAGAGCAAAACGACAATGTGATGCTGTTTGGGTAGTAGTTTCAGGTTATAAGGGAGATCGTGGTGAACAGGTTGGACTTACACTACAAAAGAGATTTCGCTATATTCGTGAAGCTTTTCGAGATGATGAGTTGACCTCTGTTTGTAAACTTGACGAAACCAATATTCCACGCTATCCAATGGGCTGGCAGGAGTGGTTGGATCAGATGTTGCAGGCCATTTCCTATGACCAGACTGGTGAGGAACTCATCTTTTTTGTAGGAGAGTCCGAATACCAACAAGAATTGTCAGAACGTGGTTTCGAGACTGTTCTACAGGAAAGAAAATTTGGAATTTCGGCTACCATGATTCGAGAAAATCCAAGCAAATATTGGAAATACATCGCTCAACCTTTCCGCCGTCAGTTTACGAAAAAAGTGTTGATTATGGGAAGTGCGAGTAATGGGAAAACAACTCTAGCCAAGGATTTAGCTCGCTTTTATGATGCGCCAGTCAGTCTGGAGTATGCTCGTGAGTATCAGATAAAAAATAATGTCCGAGATGATGAGCTTACCCCAAAAGATTATTATTACCTTCTTTTGGGCCAATATGACCAAACTTCCAAGTTAATCGATAGCAATGCCAATCGCGGCCTAGTCATTGCAGATACAAACTCTTTGGTAACCAAGGGCTACTACGATTACTACATGGAAAGCGAAGAGCAGGAGGACTTGTCCGGAGAGACCTTTGACAATCTCTTTGTTTCCATCTTAGCCAAGGAAAAGTGGGATTTAATCCTCTTTGTGCAACCTATTGGCTCTTATGTCAATGATGGTTTTCGCGACATGACCATGGCAGAAGACCATATCCGTCACAGTTTTTCTCAGCATTTGGATATGATGAGGGAGCAATATCTAGCCAATATCCCTTATGTTTATCTAGCTGATGATTATCTAGGAAATTATGAAGCAGCAAAAGTAGCTATTGATGCCATTTACCAAGCAGATTAGGAGAAGAAAATGAAAAAAATAACTGAAAAAATCACACGATTTATTGAAAACTTTAAAAATGTTCACGCAGAAGCTCGTAAAATTGGTTTTGCAGGAGTTATGCGTTTGCTTTGGAAAGACCTCTTTGTGGGCCGTAGTCTTTTCCAGTGGCTCTATTTGATTGCTTTATCAAGTGTTCCTCTTATTCTGGAGTTTACACAAAACACAGAAAGTCATGACTGGATTGGTCTCTTGGCTTCTTGGACAGGGATTGTCTGCGTTATCTTGGTTGCTGAAGGTCGAGCTAGTAACTACCTTTTTGGTGCTATTAACTCTGCAATCTATTTGGTCCTAGCTATGAATGCTACTTTCTACGGTGAAGTTTTGACAACAGTTTATTTCTTTGTCATGCAGCCTATTGGTCTCTATACTTGGTTGTCTAATCGGATCAATGAGCAAGGAAAACCAGAGGAGTCTCACTTTGAAGCTAAGAAACTCGGTCTGATTGATTGGCTCAAGTACTTGGCCTTGACTGCTATCATCTGGATTGGCATGGGATTAGCCTACCAAAGTATCAGCAGTGCTCGTCCTTTCCGTGACAGTGTTACCGATGCGACCAATGGTGTTGGTCAGCTCTTGATGACACGTCTTTACCGTGAGCAATGGATTTTCTGGATTGCAACCAATCTCTTTAGTATCTACCTCTGGTGGGGTGAAAACATCCATATCCAAGGGATGTACTGGGTCTACACCATCAATAGTCTAGTCGGTTGGTACCAATGGACTAAGGCTGTCAAGGAGGGATAAGATGACTGAAAGGATAATCCCGGCTGGAATGACAGAGAGAGAATATTTTGAGATTCATGCGACGGAGAAGGAATTTTTAGACTGGTACTGCAAACAGGATCTTCCTCAGTATGAAAAACCGAGCGTGACGGTGGATATGGTAGCTTATTGCTTTGTGGAAGGGAAAATCAAACTCTTGCTAATCCGTCGCAAGGCCCATCCTTATCAAAACTGTTTGGCTTTGGTAGGTGGTTTTATGGATAAGAGCGAAGATGCAAGGCATGCTTGTCAGCGTGAAGTGAGAGAGGAGGTTAATCTTGACCTTCCTTTGGAAAAAATCGAACAGTTGATGACAGTATCTACTCCAGGTCGTGATCCGCGGGGCTGGACGGTTACTATCGCCCACTTGGTGTATCTACCTAGCCGCGCATTTGATCTAGTTCAAGCTGGAGATGATGCCAAGGATGTGGTTTTTGTCGATGTCGATTTTCAGACGGGCAAGTGCTTCCTAGAGGGACTAGAGCTGGGGGAGCAAGCCTTCGCCTTTGACCATTATGCCATTATCCAAGAATCCATCAAACGAATCCAAGGGCGTCTTGACTGGAATCCGACCTTCCTCTATCTGCTAGAGGAGGAATTCACTGTCTATGAAGGAACCGAATTAGTCAATCTCATCAATCCAGGACGACCAATCGTCAGTAATAACTTTCTTGTAAAATACGGTGACTATGTAGAAGAAGTTGGACTCAAACGAGTTCCTAAAAAGAAACCAAGAAAAACCTATCGATTGAAATAAAAGGTTTGGGGACAGAAATCGATAGACCAAGTCTCGGTTTCCTAGTCTTGGTCTTGGGATGTTTCAATAAATCCGATGACTGGTTGAGCTTGAGAATAGAGAAAATAGAGTTTGTGTCAAAAGTCAATTCAGCCATCGTGTCAAAGACTTATTAGTCATAAAAAAAGCGAGAGGCTAGGACAAAAGTCCTAGCCTCTCAATTGTCTTTGGATTGTCGAGCAAGACGCAGTGGTTGAGTGGACTCTACTACGCTGATTTCATCAGCTTTTACAGCCCTACTCAACTGTGCGGAGGTGAGACGACGAAATCGAATTCTAACGAATTACCGATTTCTGTCCCACTCTCTCTTTTTGACTACTAAGGATGTTTATCTTTCTTTGAATTGCTCATGATTCGAATGAATAAATCCTTGTATTTATATTTTAAATAGGTTTCGTGTAAATACAATAAAGCCACGTAGACAATCATGAAAATGGCAGTTAGGTAGAACAAATCAAATGTTGTTTGAGCGTAATGAGTAGCACCCTCATAAGAACAGAAAGCAGCTAAAATCACCCAAGGGAGATACTTGTAATAGTTTCTTAACATATGCCTACACCTCCAATATCCTATTTCAATTTTATTATAGTCCTTTAAGAAAAAAATGCAAGCGATTACACGTATAAAATATAGTATTCTCATAGGAAGAATTTTCCTGTTTTTTTTAATTCTTTACGAATAAAAGATATAGGAGGGATAAGGAAATAAATGTACTAAAAAATAATTCTAAAAAATTTTAGATAAGTAGTTGACAGATTCAAAAACAAATATTACAATAATGTTACAAAATATTTCTTGACATTTCAAAAATGTTACAAAAGGAGCATAAAATGAAAACTAAAACTTCTATCAAATTAATGGCCGCAACTGTACTCGCTTCAACATTACTATTGGGTGCTTGTGGTAATAAGAAAGAGAATACTGCAAGTGATAGTTCTAGCAAGACAACACAAGCATCTTCTAGTTCTAAGGCAAGTTCTTCAAGTAAAGAGAACAAGACTCAGAAGTCCTCAAGTTCAGCTTCATCAGAAAAAGCTAAGTCAGCATCTTCTGACCAGTCAACGACTGCTGCCAACCAATCGCAAGCAACACCAGCACAAGAAACAAAACAAAACCAAGAATCTTCTGCTAAGCAAACCCCTTCTCAAGCCCCATCAAGTCAACAAGGAACACAAGCAAAACCCAATCAGTCAGCTTATGATCCAGCAACTGATCGTAAACTCCAAGACAAGCAAGCAGAGCACAACAAACGTTACAAAGGAGTTCTAACCATGGTGGATAGAGATTTCTCAGCTGCAGCTGGTAATTGGAAGGGTGCGAATGGTGAAACTATCACTGTTTCATCAGCTGGTCAATTTACAGTAGAGTCTGCTGATGGTAAGAAAGAAAACTACTCTATCCAAAGTTACTCTTATACCCTTGATGATGGAAAATACAATGCTGAAGTAGGTGGTGGAAAAGTCATTCAAATTACAACAGGTGCAGATGGCACTGTTTCAAGTGTTACTTTGATTAAGCCGTAGACTCTAGTATTGAATTAATTTGTTTTAAAATAGCTCAGTTGATGAGTACCTACAGCATTTCCAGTTGATAAGATGTCATAAATGAAGTCCAGAGATGAGACTAACTTAAGAGTATATGTAAACATGTCTACCTAAACTGACCGTTTTTCACTTAGTTTCTTTCAGAGAAAGTGGTATAATAAAAAAATCAAAGGGAAACGAGTGATGAATCAATGCCAGATAAATTAATTTTACCTCAAAACACACGACTCATGGGAGTGTTTCTTGGTTTTATCGGTGGTTCTTTGGATGTATTCTGTCACATCCAGTACCATAGTTTGGTGGCGACAC
>CAUSCX010000032.1:0-18624 GCA_963530385.1 uncultured Streptococcus sp.
CTAGACTCACTTTTTCAATGTTACCACTATTCACTAGTCCATTTTTATCGAATGTAAACTCTTGCCCAAGTCCATTTCTCCATGTTCCAACTAGAGTAGAGAAATCTCCATTTAGAATGGCTTGCTCATCTATTTTTTGTGACTCAGCATTCGTTTGCTCTTCTTGTGTCGAAGGTTTTTCCTCAGTAGTCATAACACTATCTTGAGTAGTCGTTGAACTAGTGGTTGTTGTACTAGTCGCTGTCGTACTAGTAGCAGAAACCTGTTCTGTTGTAGCATTTACTGCTTCTACATCTTGCTTCTTATGATTAAAGAAGAGCATAAAACTTATCAGTACTATAGCAATTAAACAACTTAACAGAATCAAAATCCAATTGATGCTTTTTCCTATTTTCATTTATAACTCCTTTAAATTATTCGCATTTAATTATATCATACTAAACTGATACTAGGAAGAAATTGTATAAGACAAAGGCTAGTGGTGTGATTTTTGGGGGTTAACTCTCTATTGAGGATTAAAAAAGAACACCCCGAAAGGTGTTCTTTGTAAATATAGTCATTCTTTCGAAGAACGTTTACTAAATTGTAATGCTTTACGAGCTTTTTTCAATCCTAGTTTGAAAAGTCTGGCTTTTAGGACAGCTCAAAAGCGCTTGATAGGAAACGTCCGAAGAGTTTCTGCCGATTTTGATTTCAAGAAATAGGAATAGATGTATCTATAATAGTGAAATTTCTTAATGCAAAACTTTCAATCCTATCCTCTTCCTTCTCATCCTAATAAAGTTTGTAATATTGGAATAACAACGATAAATAGAACCGTACTTAGAGTCACCACATTCGTAGAGAATTCCACATCTCCTTTTCCCTGATTAGCAAGGATTGGGAGAACAGCTAGAGCTGGTGTAGCGGACTGAATCATAAAGGTCTTAAATTCTACTGTCGCCATATTTGGCGCAAAGAACTTCAATACAAGAAGCATGATTAGAGGAGCTAGGATAAAGCGTCCAACTAAAGTGACAATTGTATCTTTATCAAAAGTAATAGTATTCAAGCCTGCCTTTGCAAGAACGATACCAATATAAATCAGAGATAGGGGAGTGACGATATTTCCAACATAAGTCAAGGTATTCGTTGCGAAGTCTGAAATAGAGATTCGAAGAATCAAACATAGCAGAGCCACAAGAAAACCTACAAGCGGAGCTGGCAGCAATTTCTTCCAGTCAAATTTACTTGTCTCCTTGCTTTGACCCGATTTACTGTCACTCGTCATCAAATACACGCCCAATGTCCAGGTGGAAATCGTGTTGGTGATATAGTAAATTAAGAAATAAGGAAGAGCCTGATCCCCAAAAAGAGCAACGTTTAAAGGTAAACCAATAAAAATAGTATTGGCATTCACAAAAGTATTAATCATGGTTCCTCGCCGTCCTGGACGAACCTTGAAAACCACAACTGCAATATAAGCTACGATATAGCCCAAGATAAAGGCCACAAATGTATAAAGGAGACCTCCAGAAAGACTGATTAGCTTATCTAGTGTTAGGTATTTCATCACCGACACAAAGATTGACGCTGGCAAGGCTACATTCATGATCAAACGAGATAGGTTAGGTCCAAAGGCATCTCCAAACCATCCCTTCACCTGAAGAATATACCCCAAAACAATGATAGCGATAATCGGAATAATACTCGTAATCGAGGTTAACAAGAGTGACATAGGTATCCTTTCTAAATTACTTAAGTCCACAGCCCATACAAATCTGTCGCTAGCAAAGGATAGACAGCAACAATGAATTATTTATACTCTGGATACCACTTCAAATCACGAACTGCTTTGGCCATATCTGTTTCCTTAGCACGCGCAAGACCTTGCTCTTGTGCTTTTTTAGCGACTGCTTCTGCTACTTTAATAGAAACACCTGCTACATATTTGAACGGTGGCAAGACAGGAGCTCCTGGTTGGCCTGGATTGACAATACCACTCAATGAATGAGCTGCTGCTCCAATCATTTCATCAGTCAAAAGACTTGCTTCAGAAGCCAGCATACCTAGACCAAGACCTGGGTAAATCAAGGCATTATTGGCTTGACCAATCACATAGTCGACACCTTTATAAGAAACTGTATCAGCAGGAATTCCTGTTGCGACAAAAGCTTTGCCATCTGACCATTCAATCAAATCTTTGGCACTAGCTTCTGCTAGTTTGGTTGGATTTGACAAAGGGAAAATCATCGGACGTTCTGTGTTTTCACACATAGCTTCTACTATTTCTTTAGTGAAGGTATTAGGCTGAGTCGAAGTTCCTACAAGAATGGTTGGCTTCACAGTCTTCACTACTTCAAGCAGATCAGTCAACTTGTCTGCATTACTAAAGTCAGCACGTTTCTTAGCAAACGGTTTTTGTTCAGGGGTTAGGTCATCCATGTCAGCAAAGAGAAGACCTTGTTTATCAACCATAAAGAAACGTTTATAGGCTTCTTCTTCAGAAAGACCTTCATTCACCATTTCACGAAGAACACGAGAGGCAATTCCTGCACCCGCAGTACCACCACCATAGCAGAGATAAACTTGATCTGTTAATTTTTCACCACTAATATCCAGTGAACCAAAGATACCACCCAAGGTAACGATTCCTGTACCTTGAATATCATCATTAAAAGTTGGAATTTGTTTCCGGTATTTTTCAAGAATATTGGCAGCATTCGAGCGGCCGAAGTCTTCCCAGTGAAGGTAAAGTTTAGGAAAGAGACGTTCTGCTGTTTGAACAAATTGGTCAATGAAGTCGTAGTAACGTTCACCGCGAACCCGTTCGTGACGATTCCCTAAGTAGTTAGGGTTGTTACGAAGTTCTTCACGGTTAGTCCCTGCATCAATAACTAAAGGAAGGACCATAGAAGGATCGATTCCAGCAGCACCCGTGTAGACCATCAATTTCCCAACAGAAATATCGACACCATTTGTTCCCCAATCACCGATTCCAAGAATTCCTTCTGCATCTGTTACAACAATGAGACGAATCTCGCGATCCCCAGCAGCATTTTTCAAAGTGGCTTCAATATTTTCAGGATGATTGATATCAAGATATCCCGCATATTGTGGATCTACAAAGAGGTCACTATAGCCTTCAATGGTATCTGCAATGGTTGGATCGTATACAATTGGATTGAATTCCTCCAAATGTTGAGAAAAGAGGTAATAGAAAAGAGTTCGGTTGATATTAAAAATTTCCATTAGGAAAAGACGTTTTTCCAAATCATTGGCTTTTGTTTGCATTTGTGCATAAGTTTGCGCCGCTTGTTCTTCAATCGTTTGAACATATGGTGGCAGTAAACCAATAAGACCTAGTTCCTTTCGCTCCTCTAAGGTAAAGGCAGTCCCTTTATTGAGGAAAGGGTTGTTTAAAATATCATGTGCAGTCATAGTGCAACCTCCTTTTTACTCCTATTATACCACCTAAAATGAATTGTTTGGAAAACTTTGTCGTTTAAAAAATACAATCGTGTACGCATATGTTATAATGAGTCTACGAAGACAATTTTCTAATAAGCTCTTTTATACTTAAAACACTATTGTTAATGGCACTTTAAGGTGTTATTTTTTATAAAGTTCTGAACTCATAAAACTCTCGATGATCACTCTTTCCTAAAAGTTTCGAGTAAAAGAAACTAATCATACAAATTGACAATCCGAATTAAAATAAAAATTATATAAGTTTGCTATGTAATACTTTGTATTTTTTAATATGTTTTTTTGTCATACAAAACTTGTATTCTATTTATATGACGAATAAAAACTATTTACAACAATATATTTCCCAAAAAGTGAAATATTTTCGAACACAGAAAAAAATGAGCCAGGAAGAACTTTCGGAACAAGCAGGACTTGGGCTTAAGTATATCAATCAACTTGAAAACCAAAATGTGAATCTGACCATTCACAGTCTTGAAAAAGTGATTGTCGCCCTAGAGATGACCCCAGAGGAATTTTTCAATTTTGATAGCCTTGAATCAACCTCTGATAAGACCGACAATCTTTCACTCAAAAGAATCAACATGAAGATTAAACAGCTCCCTATTGATAAACGAGAAAAGATGTTGGTCATTTTTGAAAGTATCTTAGATAACCTTTGATATCCCTGACTCACTTACATTTTAACCGGTGAATACTCGTATAGTCAAATTGTAGGATACGGATAAAAAGTGTTTATCTGGTGATTTCCACTTATTTTCCTTCTCCAACTAATGAAAGTGAGCCCATATGAATTTAAAAGATCTACAATATTTTTATGACCTCTGCCAGCTTCAATCCTATACGGAAGTAGCAAAACAACATAAAGTCAGCCAGCCATCTATTTCTTATGCCATCAAGCGCTTAGAGGAATCTTTTAATTGCAAATTGATTTACCATGATCCTTCACATCGTTCCTTCAAACTAACTCCTCAAGGGCAGATCCTTCTAAAGCATACAGAAAAGATCTTACCTGAGGTTATTTCTACTCGCAAAGAAATCAATCGTTCCTTGGCCCAATACTCTACTGTAGGATTCCCTCCTATTATCATTCAGTATCTCTTTGCTGCCTTAAACGAAAAAGATAAATTCGATTTTTTAAAAAAAGTACGCCCTATCCGCGGTGGCTCCGTAGAGTTATTAAATCTTCTCCTCAAGGGAGACCTTGATGCAAGCCTACTAGGTTTGATTGAACCACTCAATCATCCTTCAATAGAGACGCATGAACTCTTTCATAAAGAACTGTATGTCGTTTTATCTAAGAACCATCCTCTTGCTACTGCTCCTTCCCTCACTTTTGAAGATTTAGTAGATCAATCCTTTATACTTTTAGACGAACACTTTGTTCACCTGAAAGCTTTTGAACTACTTAATCAAAAGCATCAAAACAAGGCAGAAATATTCTTTAAGAGTGACGATATTGTCATCATTAAAGAACTTTTAAAGAAAGGGATTGGCCTTAGTTTACTAGCTGATATCGCACTTTCTGATGAAGATGATGATTTAATAAAAATCCCTCTAATACCGGAGGACCAGATAACATTTACAGTTTATTATGCTTATCTCAAATCAGCTACACTGTCATCAGAAGTAGAAGCCTTATTTAATCTCATTAAATCATATGAATAGAAAAAAACTCTAACTATCAACTACCTGATAGCTAGAGTTTTTTACATTATAGGTATTAGACTAAAGTACGAAGAAATAGGATATGATCGCCGAATCTTTTCATTTACCCGATACCATTCAAGGAGATTTCTAATCATAAATCCACAAGATATCAATAAAAAAGAACCCCCCGAAAGGTGCTCTTTGTAAGTATAGTAATTTTTTTGAAGAACGTTTACTAAATTGTCATGCTTTACGAGCTTTCTTAAGATCTGGTTTTCTATACATCATGATATTTATGGTAAATTATCACTAAAATCAAGTAATTTTAAGAAATAAATTCTCAATCTTTACATACATAACCCTTTTAAAAATCAAGAGGTTATCAATTTTCAGTTTTCGGAGCTTATGTAATTGAGAAACATCGATTTATTTTTCTTCGTTTTTCTTCGTTTTTCTTCGTTTCATTACTTATTGTGAAATGATGTATAATACAAACCACATTCCCATACAAACAAATGAATTTCAAATCTATAAAGCGCATGAATTTCATGAATTTAAAAGTAAGATTACTTTATAAATTCACTAATTAATAACTATGTTTTCTTCGTTTTTCTTCGTTTTTCTTCGTTTTTATTTCATTTCTAATTTATAGTATTGACTGCGATCTTTCGTACTTGTCCCATACCATGTTAAAATGCCTTTTGCTCTCAACGTTTTCAATAATTTGGACGAGTAAGAAACACTCCTACCTAAGAACTCTGCTACTTTTTTAGTTGTCATAGGTTCTGCTGTATTGTACATATACTGTATCAATAGTTTTTCATCAACACTTAAATCACTATAATCTCTAAGTTTACTTTCCAAAGAATCACGCGTTCTCAATGTTCTACTTGTAATACTGTTTTCTAATGTTAAAACTACTTTGTTACCTGGTTCAGAGTAACACGGTTCATGGAGAAAAGCAGATTCCATTTCAGAATAGATTCGTTTTACTCCCTCATTCATTTCTCGGACCCATCCAAATTCAGTTAAGGTACGAGCTATACGCGGATTTCTAGAAAAACGTTCATGTCTTATATTCTCAACAGTTACAATATTCGGTAGTTTTCCTGGGCTATGAATCTCTAGACGATTATCAAACATCAATACCCTGATATGATCTCCGTATACTGAATAATTCCTGTGGGTTACTGCATTTACAATTCCTTCAAACCAAGCAAATTCAGGATATTCTGGAAGTATCTGAAATCTACCATCACTATCTAGATACTGAAACTCTCGTAGCTGGGTTCGAATAAAATCTCTAACTTTAACAATTAATTTAGGCAATGCATCATCAAATGTTACTTCCTTAATAACATTAAATTCACTTCCTGTACCTACATCTACCCCATCAAATCGTTGAAAACGAACACGTGCTTGAGGGAAAAATGCGGAAGGATACTTACCAAAGATAAGAATAGCTGCCTTTGTCAATTTACCATTAATAAGAAACCGCCTTGCCTTTAATATCTCCTCAGTTGAACGTTCTGAAATATCAAAATGTTCCTTAAAGTCCTGAACTAACAGTTCATCAATATCATCTAATGTAGCATCTTCAATGACCTCATCTTCAAAGAAACGCTGTCCCTTATCATAACTAAGTTGTATGCGTTGCTCATAACTCAACTTAACTGATTCGTCTCCCTGTCGTAGATAAACTTCATCATTTGGAGCAGCAATCACTCTGTTCGATGATAATTCAACTGAGATAACCAAAATCAGGTCGTCTTCTCCCTTATGATTAACCACAGGTATTTCCTCAAAAGATAAATCCAACGGTGTTTCCCGCATCTCTCGATCTATCTTTTTGAAATCATCAATCGGATAGGCTTTCCCATCCTTAAAACCAGTGATAATATTGTCCTGCTTTTCATCTTCAATCCCGATAATCAACTGACCTCCATCGGCATTAGCAAAAGCAATCAAATGCTTAAGCAATTCTTGTGGTTTCTTACGCGCTGATTTTCTATCCAAATATTGATTTTCCGGCGAAAATTGCCAGTAACTAAAATCATATTTCATTTGTTTTCTCCTAATTTTTGGTTAAATAATAATGATTATTCTGCATTCCTTACTGAATCTGTTTTTCTTAAGATAATAGGCTAGGTGTTTCATTATGATGAGGGAGAGTACACTTTTCAACCTTAATATATAAATCCTTTAGAAGATTGATACTTATCAATACTGCTCCACCAGTATTTAATTTTTTTATTTAGTTGTTGATTTAATATTTTCTAAAATAATATCTTTAACGATTTTCAGATCCGCTTCAATTTTCTTAATATCCGTTCTTATATAATTAATCAACTCTTTACTAGATACATGTTTTTTTATATGAGCATAATCATAATAATCTTTTTTACCATATGTTTTCCATTTTTTTCTTGAAGATGATTTTTCTAAAATTGGATTATCCTCTAGATTGAAATTATACAAACAAGTTTTCTCTTTTATACTATCACATATTCTTTCTAAATCACCTAATTTTGCTTTATCTTCAAGAGAAAAATTAACCTTATGTCTATACTGTTTTCCTTGTATCTGAATATCAAATGATGACGTAGTACCTTCGATAGGAAGATAAATCCCAAAATGATGAGCTCCTCTTATCCTACCAGAGTATGTTTTATATCCTAAATCAGAAATCTTATTCTCTAAATTCGCATAATGAATCTTCTCAATAACCGACCTTAATCTCATACCTTCAAGTACTTTATTATTACACTCTTCTAAAAAGTATGATTCGCCATAACTTATCTTTTCAATAAACTCTTTCACATTCTTCATATATTCAACATAATCTGTTAAGAATAATCTAAAAGTCTCATCTACTTTATCAAGTAAATCACTATAGTACTCAATTAGCTCACCATAACTTCTTCTAAACCAACTATCAGGTAGTTCAAATTCAGGTTTAACTAAACTAAGAAGTATCCCTTTAGCATTAGAATATTTTTCAGAATAACGAATTAATTGACTTTTGTCTGGTAAAGACTTAACCTTATTTTCTATAAAAATAACATGAGTCCTTCTATCCTCATCAATAACCTCGATAGTTAAATCAATCGAATTTTTTTCTCTGTAAACCTTTAAATCTGTATATTTTTTATTAATATCAATAACATTACTAAAAAACTTATGATTAATAAATTCAGACTTCTCCAGAACAACAGCAAATAGATTGCTGTGATATAATTCTAAATTGCTTAGTGACAGTTGATAATTCAGTGTATTTTCTATTTTATTCCTAAGAGTTAGTAACTCATTATAATTTTCCATTTAGTAACTCCTTTACTATGATAATTAATGTAATGTACTTGTTTTTATTATATCATAAGATAAATTAATCAGTTTATTGAAAATTTAATTTAAATAAAAGAAGACAAATACACTTTAGACAACGTATTCATCTCCTTATTAAAAGCTATTCATCAACTTCGAATTTAGGTAAACTATTGATTAACTCACCATTTGTTAGCCCTGCAACCAAAGAAATCCTCTGATATCTTCTTCCAGATACTTTACCTCTTATTAACTGACCTTTTAAAGAGCGACCATATTCTCGATAAAAATAAGTATCGAATCCTGTTTCATCAATATAAACAGGTGCTAAGTGATTCTCTAAATCAATAAGGTGAAAATAAGGTGAACTTTTTCAAAAAACATAAAAAAAGCACCCATGAGGTAAACTCTTGAGTGCTTTGAAACGTTGATAGTATCGTGTTGATTAACGTTTTGAGAATTGTGAAGCTTTACGAGCTTTCTTAAGACCTGGTTTGGAAAGTATGGATTTCAGTTGGACTAAAAACAGCGTAATATCAAGGATTTTCTGAACAATATCTACTTTTTAATTTCATAAAATCTGAATCAATATTTTTAAAATAGGGGAATAGTTTAGGTCTGTAAGAATTAACTTATACACTTACAAGGTTTATTCTGATCGACTTTATAACTGTCTACGAAAAAAAGACAGAAATGAGAGATTGAGTGTGGGGAAAAAACTATTAGGTGTAGTTTCAATACTTCTACTAATGCTTTTGCTTATATTTAATACAAGTAAATAGTCAATTCGTCCGAGCATTTCCTTCTCCATCTCCGTAGCAGAAAGTTGAGTTTATTTAACAAACTGATAAAATAATAGAGAAACTAGTTATTTCGAGGCCCAATCATGAACCTATCAAACGTATTTCAAAAATTATCCCCAAATACTCCCATCTTACAAGCCACCTTTGGTCTGGAGCGCGAATCTCTACGAATCAATACTGAAGGCCGTGTCGCTCAAACGCCACACCCTGAAAAATTGGGTTCTCGCAGTTTCCATCCCTATATCCAGACAGATTATAGCGAACCTCAACTAGAGCTCATTACACCGGTAGCACAGTCGACCACGGAAGCTCGTCGCTTCCTCGGGGCCATCACCGATGTGGCTATTCGCTCAATGGATAAGTCAGAATATCTTTGGCCTTTATCCATGCCACCTGTGATTGTAGAAGAAGAGATTCAGATTGCCCAGTTGGAAAGTGACTACGAGTATCAATACCGAGTTGGTTTGGCAGAACGCTACGGCAAATTGCTCCAGTCCATATCTGGAATTCACTATAATTTTGAACTCGGCAAAGATCTGACCCAGCAGCTCTTTGAAGTCAGTGACTATGACGATTTACTGACCTTCAAGAATGCCCTCTATCTCAAGTTAGCTCAGAACTTCTTGTGTTATCGCTGGCTCTTGACCTACCTTTACGGAGCAAGCCCGCTAGCAGAAAAAGGGTTTTTGACAGATGAAATTGGTTGCGTGCGGTCGATTCGTAACTCCAACTACGGCTATGTCAATGCCCCCGATGTTCACATTTCCTTCTCTTCACTGGAGCAATACGTGACCGACATCGAAAACGCTGTTGGATCTGGGCAACTGTCCTCTGAAAAAGAATTTTACTCTGCCATCCGTTTACGCGGTGCTAAGACTAGCCGGGACTTTTTGACTAAGGGCATCTCCTATCTAGAGTTCCGCAACTTTGACCTCAACCCCTTTGAGCCACTGGCAATCAGCCAAGAAACACTAGACACCACCCACCTCTTTGCACTCGCACTCTTGTGGCTAGACGACATGGAGCAAGTCGACGAAGAATTAGCAGTAGCTGCTACTCTCAACAACCAAATCGCTCTCAGCCATCCCCACACACCACTTCCTAAAGAGGCTGACCCTAAACCTATCGTGACAGCCATGAAGGACATCGTCGCTCACTTTGGACTGGATGACTATTATAGCCAGCTTATCACTAAGGTGGAGGCCTCTCTTCTTGATCCACGTTTGACCCTTTCTGGAAAAATAGCAGAGCAGGTTGAAGAAGGGTCCCTTGAAAAATTTGGCCAACAACAAGGACATGCCTTTCATGACTATGCTTGGACAGCACCTTATGCCCTCAAAGGCTATGAAAACATGGAACTCTCCACCCAAATGATTCTCTTTGACGCCATTCAGCTGGGCTTGAACGTAGAAATTTTAGATGAGGAAGACCAATTTCTCAAACTCTGGCATGGTGACCATGTGGAGTACATTAAAAATAGCAACATGACATCCAAAGATAACTACGTAATTCCACTGGCCATGGCTAATAAGGTTGTGACCAAAAAGATTTTGGACAAGGCTGGTTATCCAGTACCTGCGGGAGCAGAATTTGCTAACAAGGACGATGCCTTGCGGTACTACGGACAAATAGCCAACTCTGCTATTGTTGTCAAACCCAAATCCACCAACTTCGGTCTGGGCATTTCCATCTTCCAAGAGTCAACAAGCCTTTCTGGCTATGAAAAAGCCCTAGACATCGCCTTTTCGGAAGATAGCCATGTGCTAGTCGAGGAGTTTTTGGCAGGGACCGAGTACCGTTTCTTTATCTTGGATGGAAAATGCGAGGCTGTCGTGCTCCGCGTCGCGGCCAATGTCGTAGGCGACGGAAGCTCAAGCATCCGAGAATTAGTCGAAAAGAAAAACCAAGACCCTCTGCGTGGCCGCGACCATCGCTCACCTCTTGAAATCATCAATCTGGGTGATATTGAATTACTCATGTTGGAACAGCAGGGTTACACACCTGATACAGTCTTGCCTAAAGGTAGCCAAACCTTTCTGCGTGGTAATTCTAATATCTCAACTGGAGGCGACTCCATTGACATGACTGACCAGATGGGCGAGAGTTACAAACAACTAGCTGCCGATATGGCGACTGCTATGGGGGCTTGGGCCTGTGGAGTCGATTTGATTATCCCAGACTACACCAAGCCTGCTAGTAAGGAGCTACCAAATTGCACCTGTATCGAACTCAACTTCAATCCTGCCATGTACCTGCACGCCTATACTTACGTAGGGCCAGGACAACGTATCACACCGAAAATTTTACGGAAGTTGTTTGGAGAGATATGAGAATAAGATCAGAGATTTTCTGAGCTTACTTTTTTATATTTGATAAATGGTAAAATATAGTGCAACAAAAAACTCATAGAGCCCAATCTCGTGTAAACTGTAAGTAACCACACTAAACAGAACACGGGAGAAATCTATAAGCTACCATCATATTACCATAATTGAGCGAATTAAGATAGAGACTTACCTAGAATTAGGTCTCAAACCCTGCCAAATAGCTAGAAAATTAGGCGTTCACAAATCAACCTTCTCAAGAGAATTAAGTGTGGTAATGACACTTACTCTGCACAAGCAGCACAAACACACAATGAACAATTGGCGAAGCAGAAGGGAAGAAAATCGAGTTAGACTCCTGTGAATTGAAGTAGGAAATTAAAGAGCGATTACAATCTTCATGGTCTCCAGAACAAATTTGTAGTCGTTATCAACTTGAAAATAGGTCCATGGTGTCCTTCAAAATCCAATTTGTAAAATTAAGCTAGAAAAAAAGCATCTCGTATTTTTGATACGAAATGCTTTTAATAAATGTAAATAAGTTTTAACGTTTACTAAATTGTGACGCTTTACGGGCCTTTTTCAAGCCTGGTTTGGAAAGTATGGGTTTCAGTTTGATTAAAAATATTGCAATATCAAGCACTTGCAGAATTCATTCTGCTTTTTTATTTTAAAAAAAATGAATGAGTTTAATTGAAATAGGGGAATAGTTTAGGTCTGTAAGCATTAAAATAATACACCTAACTTTGATCACCATTTTTTAGTTATTCACTCTTTTTTCAGATAGTGTTTTTAAAGTTATAATGTAAAATGCCGCAATTAAAACACTATACATCATAATCGGAGGATAGAGAATTAAGGATAGAATCAATCCCACTCCTTTAATTATTAGGTCAGGTATCAATAACTTCCTATATTGTGCGGTAGCTTCAAGTAATTCTTTTTGATCTATATTGGGTTTATCAATTACTTTATATAAAAACCAGTTTGCTACCGTAATAAATTAAAAATCGTGTTGGTAGAAAAATCGTCTACTTCTACCAACACGATTTTACAAAGAGCCAGTACTTACATCTCTTTTTCTCCTGTAAAACTATTGTATCTTGATGCTTTAAGGAGTTTCAATCATTCGTTCTGTTAATCGTTATTTTTTGGATCTAAACGTAATAACATAGCATTAATGGCGACGATGACTGTTGACACAGACATTAGGATTGCTCCTAATGCAGGGCTTAATGTGATACCAATAGGAGCCAAAATTCCTGCAGCTAGAGGGATAGCTATAAAGTTATAACCAGCTCCCCAAAATAGGTTTTGTTTCATTTTACGAGTTGTTTTGTGTGCTAAATCAATGAATGATCCAATATCTCCTGGATCGGATTGAGTCAATATGACATCAGCTGAATCCAACGCAACTTGAGTTCCAGCACCTATAGCTATACCAACATCTGCTAAGGCAAGAGAAGGAGCATCATTTACACCATCACCTACCATGATAACTTTCTTTCCTTCATCTTTAAGTGTTTTAACTAACTCATATTTGTCTTGTGGAGATTGATTTGATCTATATTCAATCCCTAAATCTGCTGCCGCGCCTTGAGCCGCTTTTTCATTATCACCTGTTGCCATAATTGGTCGAATATTGTTCTTTTTAAGAGCTTTAATTAACTCTTTACTTGTTGGTTTTAATTCGTCCCCTAAAGCTACAGCACCAATGGCATCATCGTTTTCTACTAAGACACTAAGAGTTGCTCCTTTTGGAGTATCCATATCAAGATTACGTCCATAGGCTTTTTGACTGATTAATTGGTAACGGTGCCCACCTGCTTTACCCTCTACTCCAGAACCGGAAATCACATCAATCGAATCAAAAGATGCTGGACGTATATTTTGCTGCTCGGCGAAACTTATAATTGATTGAGCAATTGGGTGGCTAGAACCTCCTTCAATACCTGCCAATAAGGCAATGATTTCCTCTTTTGTATATTTATCATTAAGAAGTTTTACATCTAATACTTTAAATTCACCAGTTGTTAAAGTACCCGTTTTATCTAAAATCATCACATCTGCATCTTGAGCTATTTCTAAGGCTTGGCGGTCTTTTACTAGTAAGCCACGGCTAGCTCCTAAGCTTGTGCTACGGGCGGTTACCAATGGAATAGCCAGACCCAATGCGTGCGGACAAGCAATAACTAATGTAGTAATAGTAAATATAACTGCCGTTGGGATATCTCCAATAATCATCCACACTACAAAAGCAATTAGCGCGACAATAACAGCAATATAGAAGAGCCACCCTGCAACCTTTTGCGCAATATTTTCTGATCTGGAAGGCTGACTTTGAGCTTGGCTGATTAAATTCTGTACTTGAGAGATAAAGGATTGATCACCTGTCTCAAGCACTTTAATATAAAGAACCCCTTCTCCATTTGTTGAGCCCCCGATTACTTCATCGCCAGGGCCTTTTTTAACTGCTTTTGACTCCCCAGTTAGAAGAGCTTCATTTAAACGTGATTCGCCACGCTCGATAATCCCGTCTGCTGGCACATTTTCTCCGGCTTGAACACGAATTAAATCACCTACCTGTAAGTCAGCAACTGGTCGTGTTTCAATTGAATCGTCTTCTAATACAACGTGAGCATCTTTCGGCACTAACTTAGCCAATGCTGCTTGTGCGTCTCCTGCTTCTCCAATAGCTTTCATCTCAATCCAGTGACCTAATAGCATGATTAATAGTAATGAAGCAAATTCAAAGAAAAAGTCCATCAAGTGTTCACCCGTTACGTAGGTAATGATCACAGCATAAATACTGTATGAATATGAAACACTTAAACCTAAAGAAACGAGTGCCATCATTCCAGGTTCTTTTTGTTTAAATTCGTCAACTGCACCTTGATAGAATGGACGTCCACCATAAATAATTAATATAGTAGATAAAATAGCTACTACAATATCAGAATATGGAAAAGTAAACTGGAATGGTAGTTCAAATCCATGCAAAGGGACTAAGAGCATAATAATGATTCCTAGTGGCAATGACTTTAAGAAAAGTTCCTTAAAGCTTCCGTGATGATGGTGGGCATGCCCTCCGTGCCCACTGTGGTCATGCCCACTGTGCCCGCTGTGATTGTGCCCGCTGTGATCATGCCCACTGTGATCATGCCCAGCATGATGTTCTTGATGTTTATCCTTATGGTCTCCATGTTCATCTGTGATTCCATGCTCGTGTTTTAACTTATCCATGTTGTCATTATTCATTTTAAATTCCTCCTTATGCTAAATGATGATGTAAATGACATTCGCATTGTCCTTCTGGACAATTGCAATCCACTTCTTCTAGTGCGAAAGATTTTTCATCTCTAATATTTTTTCTAGTCGTTCTATATCATCGAAGCTTAAAACATGATCGTCAATGATACTTCTTATTACATTTCCGACTTTCTTATTGCAAATACGGTTAAAAATATCTTCTGCATCTGTGATATAAGTATTAAATTCTATTGTGCTCATTCTCCTTTCCCCCTAGTTGTCTACAGATGTGAACAAACATGTTCGAAGTAAGTTTACTATTGTAAACAAATTGTGTTAAGTATTTTTAACAAATGTAAGGAACGCTTATAGCTTTTTATCTCTCCCCTTCTATCTCATAATAATTTTCATAGTTTTTCCTATACTGAACAAGGTCAGAAAATTGTTCTTTTTTTCTTGCAATTTATCGAAGTTTGATAGTATTTCTTTTGTTTTTGGTAGCTTTTTATAGTTTTCTAAAATTTCTTTAGCGGCAATTTTATATACGGGAAGTTCGCTATAATACTCCTCTGCAAATTGTTTATCTTCAAGATTTTTCTTGTGGTATTTATAGATTTCACGATACTTATTTATAGTATTTATATTTTCCATATCTTGAGATAAACTCTTCATTTTAGTTTCAATGTTCTTTATTTTATCTAACAAATCTTGTCTATCATCGGCAGATTTTTTGATTAGATCATCGAGCTGGGTAATGGAATTAATGCCTTGTTCTCTTAATTTAATTATTGAATCTGCCATTGTTTTGATATTATGTTTCCTTGCCCAAACTTCATAACCTTTGGCACTGACCCCCGTAAATGAGAATTAAATAAAAACACCCAAAAAGTTAGATTTTCTGTCTAACTTTTTGGGGTCAGTACAACCATTTTAGAACCTATTCTTTGATTTTCAATAAGCGTAAACTGTTTAATGTTACAAGTAAAGTTGCTCCCATATCAGCAAATATCGCTATCCAAAGTGTTAACCAACCGGGCATGACCAAAAGTAATGCCACTAATTTAATCGCCAAAGAGAAGGTAATGTTTTGCTTGATGATTGCTAAAGCCTTACGACTTAATTTTATTGTATATGGCAATTTACTCAAATCATCAGACATTAAGGCGATGTCAGCCGTTTCTAGAGCTGTATCAGTTCCAGCACCACCCATTGCTACACCAACGGTAGATGCCGCAAGGGCTGGAGCATCATTCACGCCATCTCCGACCATCCCCACACTTTGATGTTTTTCTCGAAGTTCTTTAATAAAATTAAGCTTATCTTCTGGAAGTAAGTCAGCTTTAATATCCGAAACACCAACTTGTTTTCCGATGGCTGTTGCCGTTCTTTGGTTATCGCCTGTTAGCATCACTGTTTCGATTCCCATATTGTTCAACTTGCCGATAACTTCTTTAGACGATTCCCTCATTTCATCGGCTACGGCAATAAACGAAAGAATTTCTTTTTCTGTTCCTAACACCATCACCGTTTTACCTTGAGTTTGCATATCGGCAATTTTTTCTTTTTTATCGCTTGAAATGCTTCCGTGTAATTCCTCAAAAAGATTTTGACTTCCCACATAATACATTTCATTATTTATTTTGGCTTTAACGCCTTTACCTGTAATGGATTGAAAATCCTCTACTGTTACTTCATTGAATTTTAATCCATTTTCTTCTGCTTTTCGCATAATCGCTGAAGCAAGAGGGTGCTGCGATCCTTTTTCAATGGCTGATGTTATGGTTATTAATTCATTTTCATTTCTACCATATGTCACAATGTCTGTTACAGCTGGAATCCCTTTGGTTAATGTTCCTGTTTTATCAAAGGCTATCGCTTTTAAGTGTCCTGCTGCTTCTAAATGGATACCACCTTTAATTAATACACCATTTTTCGCTGCATTTCCTATTGCTGTAACCACAGCAACTGGAGTTGAGACTACTAAGGCACAAGGACAACCAACCACTAATACAGCTAATCCTTGATAAATCCATTGGCTCCAGTCTCCGCCAAATAATGGTGGAACTACTGCAATTAAAAGAGCTAGTATGACAATAGCTGGTGTATAGTATTTTGCAAATTTCTCGACAAACGCTTGAGAGGGGGCCCGTTCTGCTTGGGCTTCTTCTACCAAGTGAATGATTTTTGAAAGAGTGGTATCTTCAACTCGTTTTGTTACTTTAACCTCAAGTAACCCTTCTTCATTCAAGGTTCCTGCAAATACTTCATCATTTGTGATTTTCGTTACTGGAACACTTTCACCTGTAATCGCAGCCTGATTTAATGTCGATGTACCTTTAACCACTATTCCATCCATTGCTAACTTTTGACCGGGCTTAACTATCATGATGTCTCCAACTTGAATCTCATCAACATGAATCATCATTTCTTCATTGCCTCGTCGAATTAACGCTTCTTTTGGGGCAATATCCATTAAAGATTCAATAGATTGACGTGCTTTATCCATTGAATAACGCTCTAATGCTTCACTAATCGCAAATAGGATAACAACGGTTGCCCCTTCACCCCATTCACCAATAATTGCAGCTCCTATAATGGCAATAGTCATAAGCGTATTCATATCGAAATTTAATCTGCTTAAATTTTTGAGACCTTTAATAAATAACGAATATCCACCGATTAAAATGGACGCTGCATAACCAATTGTCGGTAGAACATGCTCTTCACCATACTGCTCTCCTAAGAACCAGCTAACTACAAGTAAAAGAGCTGATATATATACCTTAATGTTTTCTTTCTGCTTCCAAAAAGGTTCTCCTTCTACCCTTTGTTCTTTTTCATCTCGAATTTTTAAATTTTCAAATGCTCCTGCTTTTTCTAATTCTTCAATGGTTGTCGTCCCTTTAACATAAACTTTAGATGCTCCGAAATTTACTTTCGCATCCTGAACACCGGGAAGTTCTTTAACATTATTTTCAAAAATGGCTGCACAGTTCGTACAAGTAAATCCTTGAACACGATAGGCTTTCATTTCTTCTTCGAACTGTTTTGCTTTCCCACTAGACATTGATCTTCACCTCTTTCTTAAGTGCCAATGCAATCATCATAATTTGTCTGATATGCTCATCATCTAATGAATAAAATGCAAGTTTTCCCTCTTTTCGAAACTTAACAATCCCTTGCTTATGGAGCGTTCGTAGGTGATGAGAGGCATTTGCAACCGTAACACCTATAATATTTGCAATATCACACACACACAGTTCGTCATCTTGACACAATGCATAGGTAATTTTTGCTCTATTTTTATCTGCAATAGCTGTTAACATTTGGGCAACACTAGAAATATCTACTGTCTGTAAATTCCCTTGTATTCGATTGACCTTTTCTTCGTCATAACAATAAATTTCACAAGTATCTTTGTTAATCATATTCTCACCTCAATATCATTCAAGTATTTGCTTGAACATAGTATAACCCTTTTCATTAATTAAGTCAAGTGTTTTTTGGCACTGACCCCCGTAAATGAGAACTAAATAAAAACACCTCCAAGTTGGATTTGACACAATATAATCAAATGCACATGGAGGTGTCTTTTTATTAAATTCTCACTTTTTGGGGTCAGTCCCTTAAAACATGCTATTTTTATCATTGATAAATATTAATAGCTAACTTTCCGAAAAACAACTATTTTTTATACAAAAAAGACATCCAAGAGAAAATTCTTGAATGTCTGTAAACGTTGATAGTATCCTATTGATTAACGTTTTGAGAATTGTGATGCTTTACGAGCTTTCTTAAGACCTGGT
>CAUSCX010000033.1:0-18303 GCA_963530385.1 uncultured Streptococcus sp.
TGATACCATCCAAGGTCATGAGGAATGGGTTTTGCGCTTGTGAACCAAAGTTCATAGCGATACGGTAAGCTGTAATGTCTTTAACTTTTTCCCATCCTTGAGGGTTGTTCATGATGCTACGGTAAGCAATCGCACCATCTTGCCAGTCAACCTTATGGTCAGCATTGGCATCTTCAGTGATGACAACTTTTGCACTTGGAAGTTCTTGAGTGTATGCTGGGAAGACAACTCCATTGTGGGCTTTTTCCCATTGCCATTCAGAGCTATGAATTTCCACGTAGTTAGCATTGCCAATCGTATTCTTATAAGCTGTCAAACGTGTCCAGTCGTAAGAACCACCACCGTAGCTATTTTGTGAGTTACTCCATACACCAGCAGCGAGTTTATCTGTTGAAACAAATCCGTACATATAGCCTTTGGCTAATTCTTTCATTGGATTTGTTACTTCGATATGGTCATCACCACTGACGTGAGTATTGTTTGACATGGTTGCCCCATCAAACTTAGCTCCCGCTTGGTCGCTTGAAACAGATACCAAGGCATTTCCTAGGAAGCTGATTGAAGAAAGTAATTTACGTTCGTCATCAATCTTTTGTCCTGGTGTAACTTGGTTATGGTTGACAATCTTAGTCACATCAAAGTGAAGTTGGTTGTCCACCACTTGCAAACGAACGGTCATATCTGCATTGATGAGGTTTTCCTCATCACGGAGTTTCATTTCATACTCGGCAGTCGTTGCATTGACCTTCTTATAGGTAACTTCAGGAGTCACAGCGTGCTTGTTAATCACAACTTGATTAATCGGTTGCACTTGACCTGGAAGCTTGTTGCCATTTAGGACGTACTCTTTAATACGTGGGAAGGCTTGGTCGATGACTGCTTTCAATACTGTAGATTCGATAGTGTCATACTTGACATTGCTATCATCTACTGTGTCGCCCTTTTCTTTTTCAGCGGCTTCTTGATCGTTTTTCACACCTTCTTGGTCATCAGTTTTGACATTGACAATGGTACGTTCGCTGCTGTTATAGGTTCCAGCTTTAAGAACGATTTTCTTCTCATCTTTGAGTTTGTCATTAACTGCAGATGGCAAGGTCACTGTGTCAAAGAGTTTGACATCATTGTTAGTTGCATTGAGCTGTCCATCTGATTTAAGGCTGATGGTCAAGTGGTTTTCAGAACCATTTACTGGAGCTGCAACACGTCCACCTTGGTACCAAAGTCCACTTCCATTTGACTTGTATTCCCAGAACCATCCACCTTGGTCGTAACCTACAAAAACGTTGTTATCAGTGTCTTTGAATTTCATGAAGACACCAAAGCGAGATTTACCTGTTTCAGATTCTTCTTTAAAGGTCAAATCGACTGTGGCATTTCCATTAGCATCGACTGTCAAACCATCTTTTTCAAACAAGGCTGGTTTCTTACCATTGTCATTTTGAGCAGTTGAAGCTAATTGGTTGTAACGAACTCCATTTTCTTCACGGATTGTTACTGTTCCCTGTTGGTCTTTATTTTCAACCGTTTTCCATTCTGGAGTGACTTCTTTTGATTCAGTCGGTTTATTCTCTGCTGGTTTATTGCCTGCTGGTTTGTTTTCTGCTGGTTTATTGTCTGCTGGTTTGTTTTCTGCCGGCTTATTGTCTGCTGGTTTGTTTTCTGCCGGCTTATTGTCTGCCGGCTTATTGTCTGCTGGTTTGTTTTCTGCTGGTTTATTGTCTGCTGGTTTGTTTTCTGCCGGCTTATTGTCTGCTGGTTTGTTTTCTGCCGGCTTATTGTCTGCTGGTTTTTCTTCTTGAGGTTTATCCTCTTTTGGTTTTTCTTCCTTGTCCTCAACTTGTTTATCGAGAGCATCTAGACCAGCTGGTTTCGTTGTTTCAATACCCTTGATGTAGTTTTGAATCCACTCTAGCTGAGCAGGTGAGAAGAGAATACCTCCACTACGTTTACCAGAGACACCATTTTGGTGAATACCAATCAATTTCCCATTTTCATCGAAAATTCCGCCACCACTGGCACCTGGTTCACTTCCTTGATAGCTAATTCCACGAACGCCTTCTCCGTGATTATTAATGTCCTCAACGGTTGTATTTAGAATTGGATCGAGCTCTCCTTTTGGATATCCAAATACATGGACCTTGTCTCCTACCTTAATTGTTGAAGGCTTGTCAATCACCTCAACAGGTGCATTGGCAAGAGGTGTACGAAGTTTAACGATTGCCAGGTCATTTTTATATCCTTTGAGGAATCCTTCACGATCCCAGTGTTTCACATCATTCTTACTGAATTTGACATCTGGTGCCCCTTTGTAAGAAACTGTATAGACATCTCCATCACTCTCAACATTATCAGCTACCTTACGATTGTTGCCATCTGGAACATCTTTGATAAAGTTATGAGAAACTGACAAAACGAGATTTTCCCCGATAACGATACCACTACCAAGCCCTGCTGCACTTTTAATTTCGACAGTCGCACCGTAGTTTAATACCCCATTTTTTGTTTTAGCAACATCTTCTGGGACTAGACTTTTATCTTCTTTTTCTAGTTCTTCTTTTGAGGCAGTGCGGCCATTTTCTTCAGCCTTATTAAGTTTTCCACGTAGTTCTTCAGGAAGAGTATCTGAAACTGCTGAGCTTGTTGCAGTTTCTTTTTCTTTTGCCAGCAATTCTTCTTCAGTCTTTGGGCCTTCAGTTACTTCAGGAGAACCTTGGTCTTCACCAGGTTTTGGTGCTTCAAAGTCGCGCCCACCGTCCTCTTTAGCATTGGCAAGAGCTGCTGCCAAATCTGCTGGCATATTCGCTGTTGAACCTGTTTGTGCAGAATCTGCGAGAACAGTGCTAGTTCCAAAGAAAGCTGCACCAATCATAACAGAAGCAACCCCTAGTGAAAATTTCCGAATACTATATTTGCAACGTTTTTCAAATAATCCTTTATTCATCGTTTTTCATTCCTTTCAGTTTACCGAGTAAGCGTTTGCATTTTGTTTTAAAAAAATTCCCTCCTCAATTTTTAAACACCACTAGATAAACATATAATTTTTCTATACCAATTTAATATATCAAAAACAGTTTAAAAAATCAATAGTTTAATAGGTAAAACTAGTAAAAGTAAAATCCGATTATTAGGCAAGTCTGAAACGATTTTCAGATAGCCTTATTTCTAAAGAAATCGCTATAAAAAAGGAAGCTTCATCGTAAAAGTTAGACCATTTTTGACTAACTTTTCAATAAAGTTTCCATGCATTTTTATACTATTTTTACGTTTTTTATTGTTGTAAAACCTTTCGTGGCTTTGTTCCTTCTGCTGGACCAATAACCCCAGCCATCTCTAATTCTTCCATCAAGCGAGTTGCTCGGTTAAAACCAACTGATAATCTACGTTGAATCATGGATGCGCTCGCTTTTTGAGTTTCAATGACCAGAGCCTTGGCTTCTTCAAATAGTGGATCTCCACCTTCATCTCCTGTGCCAGACTCACCTTCTGTCTCAGAAACCTCTCCAGGATCAAAACTTTCATCATAATCAGCATCTGCTTGGGCCTTGATGAAGCTGACAATACGTTCGACATCATCATCCGAGATAAAGGAGCCTTGCAGACGAACAGGGTGATTTTCATCGATTGGTTTAAAGAGCATATCCCCTCGACCAAGCAATTTCTCAGCACCATTTTCATCCAAAATAGTTCGAGAATCCGTTCCTGATGAAACAGCAAAGGCTACACGTGACGGTACATTGGCCTTAATCAAACCAGAAATAACATCAACCGACGGACGCTGGGTCGCGAGGATCATATGGATACCGGCCGCACGCGCCTTCTGTCCTAGACGGATAATGGCATCTTCTACTTCCTTGCTAGCTACCATCATGAGGTCAGCTAACTCATCGACAATCACAACAATCAAAGGAAGAGGTACTTGTTTGTACTCAGATTGAGCGTTGAATTCCTCCACCTTAGCATTGAAACTAGCAATATTACGAACCCCAATTTTGGCAAAGAGTTCATAACGGTTTTCCATCTCATCCACGACTTTTTGAAGGGCCTTGCTGGCCTTACGAGGATTCGTCACAACTGGAATCAAGAGGTGAGGAATATCATTATAGACTGATAACTCAACCATCTTCGGATCCACCATCATAAACTTGACTTGGTCTGGACGTGCCTTCATGAGAATACTTGCAATGATACCATTGACTGCAACAGATTTACCAGACCCAGTCGAACCAGCTACTAGCAAGTGAGGCATTTTAGCCAAATCAAAACTACGTGCAGTTCCATTAACGGCTTTCCCAAGAGGAATTTCTAGGAGATTTTCAGGTTTAGTTTGCGATTGTTCCCAGAGTTCTCGGAAAGATACGGTCGCAATTTCAGAGTTAGGCACTTCAATCCCGACCAAAGATTTCCCTGGAATCGGTGCCTCGATACGTACATCCTTAGCCGCTAGAGCTAAAGCTAGGTCATCCGCTAAGTTAGAGATGCGATTGACCCGCACACCAACGGCTGGCTTGACTTCGTACTTGGTAACTGATGGACCGATTTCAGCACGTTCAACCGTTACCTTGATACCGAAACTCGCAAAGGTTTCTTCCAAAATTTTGATATTCTCGCGAACGATTTTCTTTTCTTTTGACTGATCTTTTGGCTTATCGGGTGCGAAGAGTTGCAAGCTGGGGAGTTTGTACTCTAAAGCTTTTTTAGCAGAAAAATCTACCTCAACATCCTCATCATCTAAGAACTCAGCTTCCTCTGGAATATCAACTTCGCTAGGAAGATCATAGTCTGCTTGCGGAAGAATAATTTCAGGTTCTATCCATTCTTCCTCTGGAAGGGGTGGTAAATCATCAAAGTGAACAGGGGAAGCTTCTAAAATCTCGCCAGTTTCCATATCAACAGGAGGGCTGTCCAATAAGGCTTGCTCTGCTTGTTCTTTTTCTAGTCTTTCCTGCTCCTCTATCTCCTTACGCGCTTTTTCTTCTTCTCGTTTGATGAAGCGTTCTTGTTTCTTCAGCTCGCGTCGCTCCATCCAAAGCGAAAAACGTGCTCCAAGAAAATCAGCAACGTCATAGACAGACCAGGGACTGACTAGAAGAGCACCGATCAAGATTAAGATGGCTCCGATAAAGTAAGTACCAATATTTGAAAAAAGAAAGGCGACTGGAATATAAAGGGCAACACCTAGCACCCCTCCTCCAGCAAAGCTAGTCACACGAAAGCCTGTCAAATCTGTCAAAACTTGGGCTAAAGTTCCCTTAAAGACAGACTGCTCTAAGCCATATTTCCATACAAGATAAGCTTCAAAAATCAGCAATAAGCCTGAAAAAATGCAAAGAAAACCTGAGATCAGACCTTCTTGCTTCCGAATCCATTTGAAGAAAAAAAGATAGACTAGAACGACAAAAATGACCAGATAGGCCAGACTTCCTACTAATAGACGAATGAGATTATAGAGGGTGATACCCACTGCTCCTAATCTCAGAGCAGCGAACATTAAGCAAAAAGCTATGACTAAGGAAATTAACATCCGTTGGATAGCTTGCTTTCTTTCTAATTCAACTTTTGACGGTCTCCGTCTTGTTTTACTTGTATTTTTGTTTGCCATGCTTCTATTATACCATATTTCAGAAACATCTAGAGAAATCAAAAAAATGACTGCATCTACTAAACACAATCATCTTTCGTTGATATTTCTGAATTTTCTATTCTATATGATTTTTCAACAACCTTGTCTCACTACTTCTTCAAAAATCTAATTGCTGATTTTCTTGCCTTCTCAATCTTTTCGATTTCCAACTTCTCTACAGCAGATGTAGGAATCCATTTTTTCCCAAATAAAACTTGAGCTGCCTCTATCATCAGAGCACAAGCCCGAAAGTCCTTTTCTTCTGCAATTGCTTCACAAAACAAATCCTTTGTTTTCTCTATCAAGACTTCTTTTTCAACTTGATGAAAAGATAATTGCATCAAACTACTAGCAGACCAGGCGCGACAAAGTGCATCTTTGTCAGTCAAGAGATGTTGTCCTAAGATTTCTATCTCACTTATTGAACCAATCCAACCTAGGGCAATGATTAACTTTCTACGATTCGAAGCTTCTGAACTAGGTAAAAGAGAGATTAGAACAGGAAGTACTTGCTTGCAAGAAGATGCATAAAAATCTCTATGTCTTACTTTGGAAAGGATCTTCGCTAGAAGATATACAATCAAAACGCGTTGTCTCTCTGCTTCCTTTTGATCGAGAATTTCCAAAAGATAATCGATTCCCTCCTGCCCATGCTGGTCAAAACTCGCTTCAAAATTCAGGTCAGTTTCTTCCTCCCAATCTTTGCAAATGAGCTCAAAATGAAAGGCAAGTTCTGGGCTCCTACCTAGGTCAGCTATAAAATGAATTCGTTTAGAATCAGGAAAATTCTCCTCCAGCAAGCTGGCATAGGTCTCTTGTAACTCTTCTTTTGCAAGATTTTGGTGGGGGATATTTTCTTTCACTAATTTGTCGATTTCTTCTTTTCTAGAATCACTCATGACACTTTTCTCCTCTAAGGTATTTGTAGAACTTTAGCATTCTATCATTTGGATGAAGAAAAATTCTCTAATATTTACTTCTATTATATCACTTTAAAGATCGGTCTCCCTAACTCCATTATCAAAAAAATGACTGCCCACTTTCGTGTTCAGTCATTTGAATCTATTTGTGATTATTTTTCTAATGGTTTACGAAGGTAACCATAAACTACACCACTAACAAGTGCTCCTACCAAGACAAAGACAAGGTAAAGAAGGGCATTTGTTGTAAGGGCGATAACAAAGATTCCTCCGTGAGGTGCCATAAGTTTGATTCCTGCAAGACCAACAAGTCCACCTGCTACTGCTGAACCAAGGATAAAGCTTGGGATAGCACGAGCTGGGTCAGCTGCACCAAACGGAATCGCACCTTCAGTGATGAATGACAAGCCCATAACAATGTTCGTCAAACCAGAGTTACGTTCTTCTTTGGTGAATTTATCTTTGAAAAGAAGAGTTGCGACAAAGATTGCAAGTGGTGGAACCATTCCTCCAGCCATAACCGCTGCCATGGCTACTGAACCACCTGTTGACACTGTTGCTGCAAGGGTACCAGTACCAAAGACGTAGGCTGCTTTATTGACAGGTCCACCCATATCGACAGCCATCATTCCTCCAAGAACGACTCCAAGAAGGACAGCTGATCCACCTTCAAGACCACCAAGGAAGTTGTTCATAGCAGTGTTGATTGCGGCCATTGGGATATTAACAGCTAGCATGACAAAGCCTGTCAGGATTGTTCCAAAAAGTGGCAAGAGAAGGATTGATTTAGCACCTTCAAGTGAGCGGGGAACCTTCACGTATTTCTTAACCAAGAGTACCAAGGCACCAGCGATAAATCCACCAACAAGGGCTCCTAGGAAACCTGATGATACACCTGCAAGAGCTGAAGTTGCTTCACCACCTTGAGCATAAGGGATTTTACCAAAGGCAAAACCTTCTTTGGCGATAGCACCAGCTACGAAACCTGCTACCAGACCTGGTTTTTCAGCGATTGAGTAGGCAACATATCCAGCAAACACTGGCAACATCAAACCAAAGGCCGCACCACCAATTTTCATGAACATAGAAGCGAGTTCATGGTAAGATCCAAGATTTCCGAGGCTATCATTTGGCACACCCATAGCACCATCAATCAAGAAGGCAAGGGCAATCATGATACCACCACCGATAACGAATGGCAACATTTGAGATACACCACTCATCAAGTGTTTGTAGAAAGCACCACCGACACTTTGTTTTTCGTTAGACGCCGTTGAAGCTTTTGCTCCGTTAGCAGCATGATAAACTTCAGCATTTCCAGAAAGAGCCAAGTTGATCAACTCTTCTGTCTTACGGATACCATCTGCAACTGGACGATTCACCAATGGTTTACCATCGAAACGATCCATTTCAACTGCCTTATCTGCTGCGATAATAACAGCTTTAGCCTTACGGATATCTTCTGCTGTCAATTGGTTACCAACACCGCTGGCACCATTAGTTTCAACCTTGATACCAACACCCATTTCTGCTGCCACTTTTTGAAGAGCTTCTTGTGCCATGTAGGTGTGGGCAATTCCTGTTGTACAAGCTGTAACTGCTACGATGAAATCTTCAGATTCATTTGCAGGAGCTTGTGCTGGCTCTTGAGCTTTTTCTGAAGCTTGGTCAAAGAGTTCGATAACTTGATCAGCTGAAGTTACTTGACGAAGTTTGTCAGCAAAGCCGTCTTTCATCAGATATTGAGACAATTCTGCCAAGGCAGCCAAGTGAGTATCATTGGCACCTTCTGGAGCAGCAATCATAAAGAAGAGGTCAGTTGGTTGTCCATCTAAACTTTCGTAGTCAACACCCTTGTTTGATTTAGCAAAGAGAACAGTCGCTTCCTTTACAGCAGCGTTTTTGCTGTGTGGCATTGCGATACCGTCGCCCAAACCTGTAGAAGTCAAAGCTTCACGCGCTAAGATTCCTTCTTTAAAAGTTTCAAAATCTGACACATATCCGTGCTCTACCAAACTATGAATCATTTCTTCGATAGCTGCTGTTTTTTCAGTTGCTTGCAAATCAAGCAACATGACATCTTTTCTCAATAAATCCTGAATTTTCATCTTTTTTCTACCTCAACTTTTTCATAAGTTTCTTTAATAAATGCTGCAGTTGCTAAATCATCTGAGAAGGTGGTTGCTGTTCCACATGCCACTCCCCACTTGAAGGCTTCTACTGCGTCTTTTGATTTGACAAACTCACCAGTAAATCCAGCAACCATCGAGTCACCAGCACCAACTGAGTTTTTCACTGTTCCCTTGATTGGCTTAGCAAAGTAAGCTCCCTCGGATGTTACCATAAGGGCACCGTCACCAGCCATAGAAATAATAACGTTTTGAGCACCTTTAGCCAGCAACTCTCGAGCGTATTTTTCAATCTCATCTAAGCTTTCGAGTTTCACTCCAAAGATAGCTCCAAGTTCATGATTGTTTGGTTTGACCAAAAGTGGTTGATAATCCAAACTATCAATCAAGGTCTGACCTTCAAAGTCACAGACCACTTGAGCACCCGTCTGACGGGTCAAGGCAATCAAATCCTTATAGATAACATTGCCTAAGTTTTTAGCACTTGAACCAGCAAATACAACTGTATCTTCTGCTGTTAGACTTGAAAGAATAGCTTTTAATTCTTCAAGCTGTTCTGGCTCAACAGTAGGACCTGTCCCATTGATTTCGGTTTCTTGATCTGCTTTGATCTTGACGTTGATACGCGTATCTTCTGCCACTTGAACAAATCGCGTTTCAATTTGTTCTTCAGCTAAAGTATCTGTGATAAATTTACCAGTAAAACCTCCGATAAAGCCTGTCGCTGTATTTGGGATATTCAAGCGTTTCAAGACACGGCTAACATTGATTCCCTTACCACCAGCAAACTTATCATCACTATCCATACGATTAACACTACCAACTTCCACTTTATCCAGACGGACAATATAGTCAATAGATGGATTTAGCGTGACTGTATAAATCATACTTCGATAACCTCCGTTTTTTCTTTGATAGCTGGCAAGAGTTCGTGACCCTTGCTTGTAATCACAATAGCTCGTTTTATAGGGGCAACCTTAGCGAAACAAGACTGACCAACCTTAGACGAATCCGCCAAGACATAGGTTTGTTTGGCATTTTCTAGAATAGCACGCTTAACAGCTCCCTCCTCCATATCTGGAGTTGTATAATAACCTTCATCCACACCGTTCATTCCGATAAAGGCGCGGTCAAAGTGAAGCTGGTTAATCTGATTAAGCGCGACACCACCGATGCTGGCATCAGTCGTCATTTTAACCCCACCGCCAATAATAACTGTCGGGATTTGCTTATCCACTAATTGGACCGCATGGTGAATGGAGTTAGTCACAACAGTAATGTCTTTTCGCTCCAATTCCTTAATGAGAAAGGCTGTTGTACTTCCTGCATCCACAAAGATAACATCTTTTTCTTTGATGAGGGAAGCTGCCTTTTGCGCAATCAATTTTTTCTCTTGAAGGTTTTTGACAGATTTCTCTTGAATGGTTTCTTCTTCTTGCAAGGAGTGAGGCAACTCTGCTCCTCCATGCACTCGGCGAAGTTTATTTTCAGACTCCAATTCATCTAAATCGCGTCTAACTGTTGATTCTGAAGTATCTAGCAAGCCTACTAATTTCTCTAAAGTAACGACTTTATGTTTACCCAGCTCCTCTAAGATCAACTTTTTTCTCTCAGTTTTTAGCACTTACTCACCTCCTGTTAACGATTACAATAATCATTCTATCACAAAAAATAGCAAAGTCAAGCATTTTTTGTCATTTTCTTTCATCTTCTATCATTTTGCCAATTGTTTGAATTTTAATTGCAAGATACTTGCCTTTATGATAAACTATTTTAGTAAGTATTGGAAGATTACTCAAGAGGCTTAAGAGGCCGTGTTGGAAACGCGGTAGGCGTGTGAAAGCGTGCGTGGGTTCGAATCCCATGTCTTCCGTTGCTATAGTGTAGAGAGTGGGACAGAAATCGGTGATTCGTTAGAATTCGATTTCGTCGTCCCACACCTCCACACAGTTAAGTAGGGCTGTAAAAGCTGATGAAATCAGCGTAGTAGAGCCACTTAACCACTGCGTCTTGCTCGATAATCCATAGACAATTGAGAGGCTAAGACTTTTGTCCCAGCCTCTTTTTATAATGGATTTTCGTCTATCTAGGATTTGAATTGCAAAAAGATCACCCAAGATCTAACTCTAGGGTGATTTTTTCTTCAATTTTAATCATCAAAATGATATTTTTTCTACTTCATCTCAGATTCTCTTAAAAAATATCAAATAGCAATTTCACATTAAGAATCGTTAAGATAATGGAAACAATGTAACCAAGAATCGTATTCCATTTAGCATTGGTAAATTCTCCCATAAGTGATTTCTTAGAAGTTAGATAAATCAAGGGAAAAATTGAGAATGGAAGAGCAATTGAAAGAAAGACCTGTGAATAGACCAATAACTGATCCAAAGTAGTTTCTTGGTGTCCAAACAAAACAGCAACAATCATGACTGGAAGTAAGGCAAATAACCGAGTTCCAAGACGGATAATCCATTGAGGTAATTTCATATGTAGGAAACCTTCCATAACGATTTGTCCTGTCAAGGTTCCTGTAATCGTTGAATTTTGTCCACTGGCTAATAGAGCCAAAGCAAACAAGGTTGATAAGGTTGAGCTAGCTATGGCTCCCGCAATGGTAGAATCCTGTAAGGCATTATACATTTGTGAAAAGGCAGAAATATCAGATGCATGGCCGAAAAAGAGAGCTGCACCTAAGATCAAAAGAAGGGAATTGACAACAAAGGCTAGAGATAACTGAAGATTAGAATCCCATGTCATAAAGCGAACACCTTTACGAATATCATTCTTATCCTTGTGATTGACTTTTCGAGTTTGTGACAAAGAGGAATGCAAATACAAATTATGAGGCATAACCGTCGCTCCGACAATCCCTAACGCTAAGGTTAACTGACTTTCATGTCCAGGAGCAGTACTTTCAAACAAGGTGGATGTTGGCAAATAACCTCCAAAAATTCCTTGAATACTTGGATGTGATAGAGTCACAAGGTAGGTGAAAATCACCAAGATTGTCAAAATCAAGGTCGTAACGATAGCTTCAATCTTTTTAAATCCAAACTTCATCATCAAAAGTAAAAGAAATACATCCAGAATGGTTAACAAAATCGCTACCATGATTGGAATCTTAAATAGAAGATTGAGAGCAATCGCAGAACCTAGAACTTCTGCTAGGTCTGTTGCCATCAAGGCTAGTTCCAAAATAACCCACAGACTATAACGAAGCCACTTTGGTGAATGATAAGCCGTCGCTTGTGCTAAATCCATCTTAGTCACAATCCCAAGTTTTCCTGCCATTTGTTGCAATTGCATAGCAATAAGGGAAGAAATCAAGATGACAAACAAGAGGCTGTATTTGTAGGACGCACCTCCAACAACACTGGTAATCCAGTTTCCCGGATCCATATAGCCTACAGCTACTAGAGCACCCGGGCCTAAAAAAGCCCTTAGGTTTTGCCAAAAGCGGTTATTATTTGGAGTATCAATAGACTGATTAATCTCAGAAAGTGAGACCTTTTCATAAGAAGACATACATAGCTACCTCTTTCTAATCTTCTCTTTTGATATGATGTTGAAAAATAGATTTTAAAATGGTTCCTAACTTTTCCAACTCACTCTTATTATAGCATAAAAATGCTACAAAGTCTTTAAAAAATTAGGTGAACTTAAAATAATTATTAATATTGGTTAATTTTTTTGATACTCCATAAATCAAACTTCTAACTTTACTTTCTAAACCCTATTTCAATGAAAAAACCAACACCTTTCGGTACTGGTTTTGAATAAATTGAATCTTTTCTGATCCTAAATGGCTTCTGTGACAAAACTACGGCTTTCAAGTACCTTAAGCATAGCATCCGCCGTATCTAGGGCTGTAAAGAGTGGTACACCATGTTCGATAGCTGAACGGCGGATTTGTTCACCGTCTTCATCCGCTGTTCGTTTGGTACCAACTGTATTGATAATAGCTTGGATTTTTCCTTTTCGGACGTAGCTTGGGATATCATGCTCATCATGACCAATTTTACCAACAAGTTGAGCTTTCACTCCATGACTTGCAAAGAACTCTGCGGTCCCTTGAGTCGCAAGGATTCCGTAGCCAATGTTTTGGAAACGGCGAGCCAACTCTAGAGCTTCTTCTTTGGTATCATCTGCTATGGTGAAGACTACATTACCAAAGATTGGTAAGTGAAGATAGGAAGCTTCAAATGCCTTGTAGAGAGCTTTTTCTAGAGTCGTATCAGAACCCATAACCTCTCCAGTTGATTTCATTTCAGGACCGAGCAAGCTGTCTACTTTCGCTAGTTTGGTAAAGGAGAAGACTGGTGCCTTGATATGAACACGACTGCTTTCTGGGTAAAGTCCATCCTTGTATCCTAGAGACTCCAAGCTTTGACCCAAAATCAACTTAGTTGCAACCTGAGCCATCGGAATATTAGTCACTTTTGATAGGAACGGTACGGTACGACTGGCACGTGGATTCACCTCAATAACGTAAACTTTCTCATCCTTGATGACAAACTGAATGTTCATCATACCAAGACAGTTAAGGCCGATTGCTAGGCGTTTTGTGTAGTCTGCGATTGTTTCTTGAACCTTTTGAGACAAGGTTTGTGGAGGATAAACAGCCATAGAGTCACCTGAGTGGACGCCTGCGCGTTCGATATGCTCCATGATACCTGGGATGAGGACATTTTGTCCGTCTGAGATGGCATCAACTTCACACTCTTGCCCAACGATATAAGAGTCAACAAGAACTGGGTGGTCTGGACTAGCCTTAACAGCAGTTCGCATGTAAGAACGAAGGTCTTCTTCGTTTTCAACGATTTCCATAGCACGACCACCCAAGACATAAGAAGGGCGAACGAGAACTGGGAAACCGATTTTGCGTGCAGCAAGTACTGCTTCTTCTTCATTTGTTGCTGTTTGTCCAGGAGGTTGTGGAATCTCCAAGTCTTTGAGGGCTTGTTCGAAGAGGTCACGGTCTTCGGCACGGTCTAGGTCAGCAACCTGCGTACCAAGGATAGTCACACCTGCTTTTGCTAAGGGCTCCGCAAGGTTGATAGCTGTTTGACCACCAAACTGAACGATAACACCTTTTGGTTTCTCCAAATCGATGACATTCATAACATCTTCGAACGTTAATGGTTCAAAGTAGAGTTTATCAGATACAGAGAAGTCGGTTGAAACTGTCTCTGGGTTTGAATTCATAATGATGGCTTCGTAGCCAGCAGCTTGAATTGCCTTAACAGAGTGGACTGTCGCGTAGTCAAACTCAACTCCTTGACCGATACGGATTGGACCAGAACCTAGGACCAGTACAGATTCCTTGTCAGACTTAATAGATTCATTTTCCCAACCATAGGTTGAATAAAAATATGGAGTTTCTGACTCAAACTCTGCCGCACAAGTATCTACCATCTTGTAAACTGGGACAATCTTGTTTTCTAAACGAAGTTGGCGAACTTGATCAGCTGTCGTTTCCCAAAGTTCTGCGATTTTACGATCTGAGAAACCATTCAATTTTGCAGTTTTCAAAACTTCAAGATCTTGTGGATGTGAGCCCAATTCTTGCTCAATTTCAAAGATATGCAAAAGTTTATCCAGATAGAAGATATCGATTTTTGTAAGCTCAGCAATTTCCTCAGGTGTATAACCACGACGAATGGCTTCTGATACGTAGAAGAGACGGTCATCTTGAGCCTTAACAACCTTTTCAATCAAGGCATCATCTGAAACATCTGCAAGCTCAGGCATTTCATTGTGGTGAACCCCAATTTCAAGTGAGCGACAAGCTTTAAGAAGTGACTCCTCGATGTTACGACCAATGGCCATAACTTCTCCAGTTGCCTTCATCTGAGTACCAAGACGGCGTTCACCCTTTTCAAACTTGTCAAATGGGAAACGCGGAATCTTAGCAACTACGTAGTCAAGGGCTGGCTCAAACATGGCATAGGTTGAACCTGTAACGGGGTTGATCACCTCATCCAAGGTCAAGCCAACTGCAATCTTGGCAGCCAACTTAGCAATTGGATAACCTGTCGCTTTAGAGGCAAGAGCTGACGAACGCGATACACGAGGATTTACTTCAATAACATAATACTTAAAGCTGTGGGGGTCAAGGGCTAGCTGAACATTACATCCACCTTCAATCTTGAGAGCGCGGATAATGCTCAAGCTTGCATCACGAAGCATTTGATTTTCATAATCTGACATAGTTTGTGCTGGGGCAAATACGATGGAATCCCCTGTATGAATCCCGACTGGGTCAAAGTTTTCCATGTTACATACAACAAGGGCATTGTCAGCCGAGTCACGCATGACTTCGTATTCGATTTCCTTAAAACCAGCAATCGAACGCTCAATCAAACATTGAGTAACAGGTGACAGCTTCAACCCATTTTCAGCGATTTCACGCAGTTCTTCCTCGTTGGCACACATACCACCACCAGTACCACCTAGGGTAAAGGCTGGACGGACGATCACTGGGTAGCCAATTGTCGCTGCAAAGGCAACGGCTTCTTCCACAGTGTTAACAATTTCAGATTCTGGAATAGGTTGATTCAATTCTTCCATCAATTGTTTAAAGAGATCGCGGTCTTCAGCTTGGTCGATGGCAGACAATTTAGTCCCAAGAAGTTCTACTCCCAATTCATCAAGAATGCCATTTTTAGACAATTCCATGGCCATGTTAAGCCCTGTTTGCCCACCAAGTGTTGGAAGCAAGGCATCTGGACGTTCTTTACGGAGAATACGAGTCACAAACTCAAGTGTAATCGGTTCGATATAAACCTTGTCTGCAATTTCCTTATCCGTCATGATGGTTGCAGGGTTTGAGTTCACCAAGACAACCTCATAACCTTCCTCTTTCAAAGACAAGCAAGCCTGAGTCCCAGCATAGTCAAACTCAGCAGCCTGACCAATAATAATCGGACCAGAACCAATCACCATAATTTTTTGAATATCAGTACGTTTAGGCATATATAAGATATTAAGGGCGTCAAGCGGACAAAGCTAAAATAGGAGTTATGACGAAGAACTGTCAGTTCTAGGAATAACTATCTTTTTAGCACCGTCCGTAGCCCGTATTCAGTTCAGCAAATACGGCTCACCCTTCTCCTTTCTATTCGTCGCCTCACAGGGCGACATTAAATAAATTCTCCGACGATTTTTTTCGATAAAAAATCTAGTGCAGGGAGTTTTTAGTTCGCCTGATTGCGACTAAAAGAAACGACCCGCCTTTCTATTCGGCAACTCTCGGGTTGCCATTAAATAAATTCTCCGACGATTTTTTAGCGAAACGATACTTTTCGGTAAAAAATCTAGTGCAGGGAGTTTTTAGTTCGCCTAATAGCGACTAAAAGAAACGACCTGCCTTTCTATTCGTCGCCTCACAGGGCGACATTAAATAAGATACTAAGGACGATTAGAAAGCGATTGAATTTTAGGAAACCAAGGAATGATTGACAATCCGAGTTGGGTCCTCTAAATTCTGAGCTTTCCGTCCGTGTTCAATTCCATAAATTCTCCGACGATTTCACACTCGTCTTTAGTTTGTTTGTTTGAAGGCTTCCATCATCTCGATGAACTCGTCAAATAGATAACTTGCATCGTGCGGACCTGGTGCAGCATCTGGGTGGAATTGCACAGAGAAACCTGGTTGATATCTGTGACGTACACCCTCAACTGACTTGTCATTGATTTCTTCATGAGTAATCATTAAATGGTCTGGAAAATCTTCACGGCTCACTGCATATCCATGGTTTTGACTCGTGAAGTCCACGCGCCCTGTCGCAATTTCGCGTACAGCGTGGTTAAATCCACGGTGACCAAACTTCATCTTATAGGTCTTGGCACCATTTGCCATCGCAAAGAGCTGGTGCCCCATACAAATACCAAAGATTGGAATTTTTCCGAGAATACCACGAATCATATCGAGTGCTTCTGGTACATCTTCTGGATTTCCCGGTCCATTTGACAACATAACTCCGTCTGGATTTAGGTGGAGGATTTCCTCAGCCGTTGTAGTATAAGGAACGACCGTTACATTACAATCTCTCTTAGACAACTCTCTTAAGATTGAATGCTTAAGACCAAAGTCTACAAGTACCACGCTCAAACCTACTCCTGGAGCTGGGTAAGCAGTTTTTGTAGAAACCTGTTTGATATTGTCAATTGGTAAAACAGTTGCTTGAAGCTGATCTGTGATGTGATCGATACTATCTCCCACATGTGTCAGAGTCGCTCTCATAGTCCCATGTTTGCGAATGATTTTTGTCAAAGCACGTGTATCAATACCTGAAATACCAGGGATTTTCTTAGACTTCAAAAATTCATCCAGTGTCATCTGGTTGCGCCAGTTGCTGGCTCTACGAGCTTCTTCAAATACTACTACACCTTTACAGGTTGGACTGATAGACTCGTAGTCATCACGGTTAATCCCATAATTTCCAACCAAGGGATAGGTAAAGGTTAGGATTTGTCCATTGTAAGACTGATCTGTAATGGATTCTTGGTAGCCAGTCATCCCAGTATTAAAGACGATTTCACCAGTTACATCGATGTCAGCCCCAAAGGCTTTTCCTTCAAAAATTGTTCCATCTTCTAAAACTAGAAGTCTTTTAGTCATAAATTCACCTCTCGTGGACGCTCGCTGGCGTCTTTTAACGTTTTGTGTCTTATTTTGCGTTTCTGTAAGTCAATACAGATTCTAAAATTGCCATTCTGACAAAGACACCATTGGTCATTTGTTGAACAATACGTGATTTTGGTGCTTCGACCAAGTGATCAGCAATTTCAACATCGCGATTTACAGGAGCAGGATGCATCAGAATAGCTTTATCTTTCAAGCGATCATAACGTTCTTGAGTCAAACCATGCTGAGCATGATAACCCTCTTTTGAAAAGACTGTTCCACTTTCATGACGCTCATGTTGCACACGGAGAAACATCATGACATCAACTTGATCAATGATTTCATCAATACTCACAAACTGTCCATAGTCTGCAAACTCTTGACTTCTCCATTCTTCAGGTCCTGCAAAGTAGAGATCTGCACCTAAGCGTTTCAAAATCTGCATATTGGACTTGGCGACACGTGAATGGTCCAAGTCACCAGCAATAGCAACCTTGAGGCCTTCGAAATAGCCGAATTCCTCATAAATCGTCATCAAATCAAGTAAGCTCTGGCTAGGATGCTGCCCTGAGCCGTCGCCACCGTTGATAATCGAAGTCGTAATCGTCGGGCTTGCAATCAAATCTCGGTAATAATCATCTTCAGGATGGCGAATGACGCAAGCTTCTACTCCTAAGGCAGACAAGGTTAAAATGGTGTCATAGAGTGTCTCACCTTTATTGACGGAGCTCGTTTTAACATCAAAATCTAGTCGGTCCAATCCAAGTTTAATTTCAGCAACTTCAAATGATTTATGAGTACGGGTTGAACTTTCAAAAAAGAGATTTGCAACAATGTGACGATTCTCATAAGAATCAACTGCTCCATTTTTAAATTCAATGCCTCGTTTGATCAATTTTAAAACCTGATCTACCGTGAGATCTTCCATGGATACCACATGTTTCAATGCTTGTTGATTTTCTGACATGGCTACTCCTTTAGCATTCTATGCTTCTTCAGTAA
>CAUSCX010000034.1:0-18090 GCA_963530385.1 uncultured Streptococcus sp.
CAAATAAACGGTCAAATAATCCCATGCTTTAGTTCTCCTTCAGTACATATTTTTCAATGGCCCAGGCGACAGCTTCTTCGTCGTTGGTCATAGGCGTTACCACATCAGCCACAGCTTTAACTGCCGGCACAGCATTTTGCATAGCGACACCGAGACCAGCCCATTCAATCATCGAAAGGTCATTAGCCTCATCTCCGCAGGCCATAACCTGACTTTGGTCAATTCCAAGGTGTTCAATTAGTTTAGATAATCCTGTTGCCTTATGAACGTTCTTTGGTGACCATTCTAATAAGAGTTCACGTGATTTAAAAATTTCATATTGGTCGTATAATTCTGGTGAAATCTTTTGAATAGCCGCATCCAAAGGTTCCTGAGGAAAGGCAGTCACACATTTATTGTAGGTCATCTGACTAGATAAATCTTCAAAGTCAATTGGAACAAAAGTCAGAGCAGGATTAAATTTAGCATACAGACTTTCTTGATCTGATTGGATTTGATAAACGGTACCTTCTGAAATAGCATCTAAAGGAATGCCTAGTTTTTCAGTTTCCTCGTAAATACGTGTCACATCATCAATAGAGAATACTGTCTTATCGAGGATTTCACCCGTATTTTTCTGAACCAATCCACCATTAAAGGTGATAGTATACTCGTCATCATGGCCGTCTGTTCCAAGCTCTTTAAGGAAGAAATCCATAGCCTTGAGAGGACGTCCAGTTGTCAGTACAACTTTGACTCCCTGATTACGCGCAGCCTTTAAAGTTGCCTTAGTACGATCAGTCAATTTCTTGTCTGTCGTCAGCAAAGTCCCATCTAAATCTAGGGCAATTAATTTAATATCTGCCATTATAATCCCTCCATGTAAGCGATAACTGATTGGTCTTTGTGATGTCCGATAACCGTTTCAGCTAGTTCTAAAATCTCTGGACGAGCATTTTCAGGTGCTACCGGGTGCCCTACAACTTGCATCATGTGCAGGTCATTAAGATTATCACCAAAGGCCATCACCTGGTCCATATCTAGATTTAACTTCTTGGCCAATTCGACAATAGCGACTCCCTTGTCAACATGGTCTAAAACGATGTCAATAGATTCAAAGCCTGTCGTCATAGCCTTGACCCCAGGAACATGTTCATTGACCCAAGCTTCTCCGGCTTCTACTGTCTCTTCTGTGAAGTTGGTTGTGAATTTGAAAATCTCATCGGTAATATCTTCCAGTCTGGCTACTTTTTTGATATTTTCATTGTAATGATGACTAAACATAAGATAGATTTCATCTACTGTATCTAAGACATAGCAAGCCTCTTTGCCAGTCAAGAGCATTTTCTTCTCATCAAAATAAGGTGAAGTCTTTAGCTTTTCAAATGTTGATAGGTAAAAATCACGAGGCATGGTTGCTTCATAAAGGTCCTCTCCATGAAAACGAACCAAACTACCATTTTCAGCAATAAAGATTATCTCATCTTTGACATCCGCAAAATGCTTTTCAAGTGACAAAAGCCCACGACCAGATGCAACAGCAAAATAGATTCCTTTTTCTTTATAAGAATGGAGCAACTTTTTCAGACGCTCCATATCAAATTGACCGGCACCATCCAAAAAAGTACCGTCCATATCCGTTGCTACTAATTTAATCATAAAATTCTTAATACTCCAATTAATAAATCTACCTTCTATTATACCATAGAAAAAGTAAAAAAAGACGTGCTGAATTGACACGTCTTTGTCTTCTATAAATAATCCCGTAGGGCCAATTTAAAGGCCAGGCTGATTTGCTTACTTTCTTTTATATCCAACCTCTCAACACTTTTCTTCCAAAGTTCTTGATTGAAGTCTATTCTGAGAGTTCATCAGCTATTGCGTAAAAATTATCAATCTTTGGCTGAGATACATTTGTCACAATCTTAAATAGCATATAGTTCTTGACATATAATCTTGCATATGAAAAAATACTTGTTGGAGGTTGATAATATGACTGAAAAAATCAAAAACTGGGTTAATATTTGCGTTTTGAAAAATCAAGAAATTTTATTACTTAATAGACAGCACGATAATTTTCCTGGCTGGATTCCACCGGGGGGAAAAGTTGAATTCCCTGAAAGTTTTTTTGAAGCTGCATTACGGGAACTTAAGGAAGAAACTGGACTCACTGCATTAAATCTTGAATTAAAAGGAATTTCAGGCTTTACTAATTCAATTGGTAATGAGAGATTTGTCTTCTATGACTTTTTATGTACTCAGTTTACTGGTGAACTAAGCACATCTGATGAAGGTGAGCCAAAATGGTGGAATCTAAAAGATATTGATAAAATACCAATGCAAGATGAAATAAGAAAAAGGCTACCACTTTATTTAAGAAAAGGAAGCTTTGAAAGTATTAACTATTGGGATGATAATAAGAAATGCATTAGTGAAAACAAAACAATTTTATTTGACTAATATTCTCTACGGTATAATCAAGGCTATCTAATAAAAATCATCTACTCTAACAACTTTTTCCTTCTACCTATAGATAGCTAAAAAGCCTTGGAAACAGTTTATTCCAAGGCTTTCTCTATATTTAGAGCCAGTCGTTATTAAAAATATAAGCCCTTTTCCACACTTTCCTGAATTAACTCTTTTGTCAGTTTCCATAATTCTTCTGATTCACTTTTTATGAACTTTTTCTTTTCTAATACCATGTCTGCACTGACATTATCAGGATTATAATTGAATTCTGACACTTCCAAGTGATTTATCAGTGGTACCAAGGCGTCAATCACTCTTGCATATCTTGCCTCAGCACTCTGTCCTTTTTCAAATTCCAACCACGAATTTTTCATTTGTAAATATTTTTCTTCTGGAAGGAGGCTCATTGTTTTTTCTATAGATGCTAGTTCTCTATCATGAGAATGAAGCTTTTTTTCATCATCAAAAACCCAAGTATCTCCGGCATAAATCTCACCTAAATCATGAATCAATAACATCGGAATCACTTTTTCCATATCCAATTTTTTAGGATAATAATCTTGAAGAACCATCGCAGCTATGGCACCCTGCCAGGAATGCTCGGCACTATTTTCAAATCTGCCATCAAGAGTTCTATTAAATCTTGTCACTGACTTTAATTTCTCTATTTCTTTAATAAAATCAACTGAATGTTTCAAATTACTCATTGCTATTCCTACCTTATTCTAAATTACAAATATATTAGCAAAAATTAATCTTTACATCATTAATTTCCCGTATTTGCAAAAAAATAACGCCTAATCCACATGAGATTAGACGCTGATAAAATGACTATTTTAAACTTATTTACAGGTTTAGAATCAAACTTTCAGCCATTCATCAATTCAAGGTTCTCTTATCCATATTTGGCAAAGAGAGTCGGAATTTAATGATGCAGAGTCGAATCACAAAACCAACAATAGAAACAATGATAAAGACAGTGATTCTTGGAAAGTGAAGGACAAAGGCCAACCAGTAATAAATAACGCCAATTACGAAAGATAGAAGGGCATAAATATCTTCTTTTAGAACACTTGGTACTTCATTAATCAGGAGGTCTCGGATAATTCCACCACCTGCACCCGTTAAGCAGGCTAAAAGACCTGCAGACATCAAATTTAGCTTACTATCCACTAAGGCTGTCGCTCCAATCAAGGAAAAGATAATCAGCCCAATGGAGTCAAAGATGAGGTAAGCTTCTCTCAGCCACTTATAGAACTTTTTATCATGACTAGCATTAGCCTGTTTTGAAGTTACAAAGACATACATGATAACCGCTACAAGGATAGAGACATAAATCGGGCTGGGATCAGCAAGAGAGGAAGGAAAACGACTGATAATAGAATCTCTCAAAATCCCTCCGCCTACTGCCGTTACAATTGCCAATAAACTAATTCCAAAAATATCTAATCGTTTACCAAATCCTTTGATGGCTCCTGAAGCCGCGAAGGCTATAGTCCCAATATAATTACAGATCATTAGGAATAGATCGAAATCCATATAAGCTCCTCAATTTATTTTTGTAACCCTCCGACTTCTTGAAGGTCATTCTAAATACTTTAGCTTGAAATGTTGTATCGAAAACAAACTAAGCATCCATATTTTCTAAATCCTTTAGTTTAACAGACACAATCTTAGAAACACCAGATTCTTGCATGGTTACTCCATAGATAGAGTCTGCGGCCGCCATTGTACCCTTACGATGGGTAACGACGATAAACTGGCTATCCTTGTCAAATCGGTTGAGATAATCTCCAAAGCGTTTAACGTTTGCTTCATCGAGTGCAGCTTCTACTTCATCCAAGATAACAAATGGAATGGTCTTGACACGAATGATTGAGAAGAGCAAAGCTAGAGCTGACAAGGCCTTCTCTCCACCACTCATGAGATTGAGAGATTGGATTTTCTTGCCTGGCGGTTGAACAGAGATTTCAACACCCGCTGTCAATAAATCACCTTCTGTCAGAATTAGGTCTGCTTGGCCACCACCAAACATCTGCTTGAAGGTCACCTTAAAGGACTCACGAATAGCTTCGAATGTTGACTTAAAGCGTTCTTTCACTTCATCATTCATCTCTGTAATGGTTTCAAGAAGTAAGTTTTTAGCAGAAAGAATGTCATCACGCTGACTATTTAAGAATTCCAAGCGTTCGTGAACTTCGTCAAACTGTTCAATGGCATCCAAATTAACCGGACCAAGTGAACGAATGGATTTTTCCAAATCCTTGACCTTTTGTTCAGCGACAGCCAAGTCTTCCAACTGATTAGCTTGTTCTAAAGCTTCCGTATAGCTAATCTGATATTCTTCAGTCAGTTGACCTTGAAGATAACGAAGGCGGTCCGTAATTTTTTCTTTGGTTGCTTCCACTCGTGTTTGCTTACGAATCCATTCTTCATTTTGCTGACGAGCTTGTTCTAAATGACTAGCAATATCATCCAACTGTCCTTCAATATCATCTAGTTCAAACTGCTTACGAATGAGTCCTTGTTGAATTTCTTCCTTCTGACTCTTGGCTTCTGCTTCCTGCTTGGCCAAAAGTTCTGTATCAACTTTTTCAAGATTGTCTACCTTTTCTTGGAGAAGACGTTCGATTTCATCTTGCTCGATATTGAGGTTCTCAAGTTCTTTGTTAATCCGTTCAATATCTGCAACTTCATAACGTTTTCGTCCTATCATTTCTGTTTTAAGCAGACGTTCTTGGGAAAGTTTATCCTGCAAGCTTTGGTAACGTTCCTGAATCGCATTTTTATTGGACTTGATTTCTTCAATCTCAGACTCCAGCTTTTGCTTTTCAGTTGCGATGATTGAGAGACGTTCTTGGCATTTTTCTTTTTCAGCTTGCCAATCTCCACCTCTGAGATTGTTTAATTCTTTTTCCTGAAGTTCTAGAAGTGTTTCGAGTTCTTCGACTTGCTGGCAAGTTTGTTGATAAGCAAGATATAAGCCTTGCTCCTCTATTCGAGCTTGCTCTCCTTGAGACTTAATAGTTTCCAAAGTCTGAGTGAGGGTAGCTAAGTTTTCTTGAACTGACTTCAGATTTTCTTCATCTTGACGAAGAAGCTTTTCTTCTTGAGCAATCTCTTTTTGCAATTGCTCCAATTCAGGCTTGATGAAAATACTGTTATTTTGACGATTGGCACCACCTGCATAAGAACCACCTGTACGCAGTTCAGTACCATCTAAGGTTACCATCCGAACTTGATAGCGTACCTTACGAGCCGCATCACGCGCATGCTCCACTGTATCAAAGATAGCTGTCGTAGCTAGCAAGTTTTTAAAAATAGCTTCATGCTGGGCAGCAAAAGTAACCAATTCATCTGCCATGCCAAGAAAACCTGGACTTGAGGCAATCACATCTTGATTCTGACCTGAAATGCTACGAGTCTTGATGGTTGTCAAAGGTAGGAAGGTAGCGCGACCAGCTCGATTTCTCTTAAGGAAATCAATGGCTTTAGTCGCTGCCTGTTCATCTTCAACAATGATATGTTGGCTACTTGCACCAAGGGCAATTTCAAGTGCTGTCTGATAACGAACATCAAAGGTTAAATGTTCACTAACAGCTCCAACAATACCTCCTAGGCGATTTTTCTCTTGTAAAACACTCTTAACACCCGCATAGAAATTACTATGGTTTTTAAGAATGTTTTCCAAACTTTGCGCCTTGGCCTGCTTGTTTTTCAGACTATCCAAGCGGCCAAATAGTTGATTTTGCTGGCTTTGATAAGCCTGCTTTTGTGCTTCTTCTTCTTTGGCACTGGTTTGATAGTCAGCGAGTAAGTTCTGTACTTCTTCTTTAGCAGACTTTAGGGCAAGCTCTTGATCAGCAGCCTTAGACTTGGCAGCAGCCAATTGTTCCTTCAAGGATGCGAATTGTTCTTCTTGCTTTTGAGTCTGTTGGCGACTATTTTCAAGGTCATTTTCAATCCGTGTCAGCTGGTTAGACACATCAGCTTCTTCTTGTAAAAAGGCAACGAAACGTTCACGCAATTGCTCAATCATCTGATCTGGATCATCAGAAAAAGCTAACAACTCAGCTTCTAAACGATTGACTTCCTTAGTATTGACTGCTAGATTTTCTTCTAACTGACTGAGATTTGTTTCTTTTTCTTCCTTCTCTTGAATGAGAACATTTCTCTTTTCGTCCAAACTAGCCAAACGAGTCTGTGCCTCTTGTTGATTGAGAGCAACCTGCTCTGTCTCCAGTTTAGACAAGGCCAATTTCCGTTCTAAATCACTGATTAGAGCAGTCAAATCCATCAAACTAGTTTGATCTTTAGCCATCTCTGCTTGTAAATCATGACGTTTCTTTTTGAGAGTTTGGTTCTCTTCTTCTAAGTCTTGACGTTTTTGGTAATAACTAGTCAACAGTTCTTGGACTTGGTTTAATTCTTCTTCTGTTAGATCCAATTCAGCCTTATTGGCTTGAATTTGTGCAACCAAAACATCCAAGTAAATCGCTTTACGCTGACCGTCCAACTCCATAAATTTACGAGCTATAGCTGCTTGCTTCTCCAAAGGCTTGATTTGATTGTCCAGCTCATAGATGATGTCTTCTAAACGGTCTAGATTGTCCTGAGTTTGTTGAAGCTTACTTTCCGTCTCTTTACGACGAGTTTTATACTTTAAAACTCCGGCAGCTTCTTCAAAAATAGCCCGACGTTCTTCAGGTTTAGAGTTAAAGATTTCTTCGACCTTTCCTTGGGAAATGATGGAGAAAGAATCACGTCCGAGACCAGTATCTAAGAAAAGATCATGGATATCACGGAGACGAACTTTTTTGCCGTCAATCTTGTACTCACTATCTCCACTCCGATAGATATGACGTTCAACTTTGATTTCCTGGCCTGCATCCTTGATAAAGCCATCTTGGTTATCCAAAGTAACAATAACAGAAGCGTAGTTTAGAGGCTTCCGACTTTCTGTTCCTGCAAAGATGACATCAGGCATCTTCCCACCACGCAGACTCTTGACACTAGATTCACCAAGTGCCCAACGGAGGCTTTCAGTGATATTTGATTTCCCAGAGCCATTTGGTCCTACAACCGCCGTCACCCCTTGGTCAAAAACAACCTTGGTCTTGTCAGCAAAGGACTTAAACCCTTGGATCTCAATTTCCTTTAAATACATGAATCCAGCCCTTTCTCAACTGCATTTTTAGCGGCTTCCTGCTCGGCCAATTTTTTAGAGCGTCCTTTTCCTGAACCTAGACTTTGCCCCTCAACAAGGACTTCAACCTCAAACATCTTATCATGGGCTGGCCCAATCTCTGAAATCACCTGATAACGAATATCAACATCTCCATTAACTTGGAGCAATTCTTGCAGGTGAGTCTTATAATCCTTGATCATCTCAAAATCGCCAGCTTCAACCTTTGGAATCATGACTTGGTAGATAAAGGTTTTTACAGTCTTTATATCCTTGTCTAAAAGCAGAGCACCCAAAAAGGCTTCGAAGGCGTCGCCCAAGATCGTGTCTCGGTTACGGCCTCCCGATTTTTCCTCACCCTTACCAAGCTTGATAAACTGGTCAAACTGACAATCACGGGCAAAACCAGCCAAACTCTCCTCACGGACAATCATAGCTCGTAGTTTTGAAAGGTCCCCTTCTGGTTTTTTAGGGTATTTTTTAAACAGATATTCTGAAATCAATAATTGCAGAACAGCGTCTCCTAAAAATTCCAAGCGTTCGTTGTGTGAAATTTTTAAGAGGCGGTGCTCATTGGCATAACTGGTATGGGTAAAAGCTGTTTCAAGTAAGCTTTTATCTGTAAAAACAAGCTCAAAACGGTCTTGTAACACTGATTCTAATTCTTTCATGACTACCTCTTTCTAAATCATTATAATCCTATCCATTATATCAAAAAAAGACTTCATAGTCAGAAAAGAACAGTGAAAAGCTCATTTTCTAACTTCTAGCTAAAATCAGCCCCCAGCTAGCGAATTAGGCTTTTTTTTGGTATAATAAATCTTATGGAAATTGAAAAAACCAATCGAATGAATGCTCTGTTTGAATTTTATGCAGCCCTTTTGACCGATAAGCAGATGAACTATATCGAACTCTACTATGCAGACGACTATAGTTTGGCTGAAATTGCTGAAGAATTCGGTGTCAGTCGCCAGGCCGTTTATGATAATATCAAACGAACTGAAAAGATTCTGGAAGACTATGAGATGAAGCTCCATATGTACTCTGACTACATTGTCCGCAGTCAGATTTTTGACCAGATTTTGGAGCGTTATCCAGATGATGCTTTTCTGCAAGAGCAAATTGAGATTTTGACCAGTATTGATAATAGGGAGTAATCATGGAAAATCTTGTTGTCTATAAAGGAATCCCTTGCAAACTATTAGCTGCAGAGAAACCATTTCCTACAAGACTACAAATTCTCTCACCTGATTCTATTCCTCAATCCCTTAAAGAAGGATTTAGCTGTTGGGGATATCCAAATGAAATCACGAAAGAAGTCACAACCGAAGAACTAGAGAGTTTGCAACATTTCGGACAATTTCCACTGAATTGAAAAAATAGGAGAAAATAATGGCATTTGAAAATTTAACAGAACGTTTGCAGAACGTCTTTAAAAACCTACGTAAAAAAGGAAAAATTACAGAGAGCGATATCCAAGAAGCAACCAAGGAAATTCGTCTGGCTCTTTTAGAAGCCGACGTTGCTTTGCCAGTGGTTAAGGACTTTATAAAGAAAGTTCGTGAACGTGCCATTGGGCATGAAGTCATTGATACCCTCAATCCAGCTCAACAAATCATCAAGATTGTTAATGAAGAATTGACGGAAGTCCTTGGTTCAGACACAGCTGAGATTATCAAGTCACCAAAAATTCCAACCATTATCATGATGGTCGGTTTGCAAGGGGCTGGTAAAACAACCTTTGCAGGAAAACTCGCCAACAAACTCAAAAAGGAAGAGGATGCTCGTCCTTTAATGATTGCGGCCGACATCTATCGTCCTGCTGCTATTGACCAGCTCAAAACACTGGGACAACAAATTGATGTTCCTGTCTTTGCTCTTGGTACTGAAGTTCCTGCAGTTGAGATTGTTCGCCAAGGTTTGGAGCAAGCTAAAGCTAACCATAACGACTATGTTTTGATCGATACGGCAGGTCGTTTGCAAATTGATGAACTTCTCATGAATGAGCTCCGTGATGTAAAAGCACTTGCTCAACCAAATGAGATTCTCTTGGTCATCGATGCCATGATCGGTCAGGAAGCTGCAAATGTTGCGCGTGAATTTAACGCTCAACTAGAAGTTACCGGCGTTATCCTTACAAAGATTGATGGTGATACTCGTGGTGGTGCTGCCCTTTCTGTTCGTCATATCACAGGAAAACCAATCAAATTCACTGGTACTGGTGAAAAGATTACCGACATTGAAACCTTCCACCCTGACCGCATGGCCAGCCGTATTCTCGGTATGGGAGATATGCTGACTCTGATTGAGAAAGCTTCCCAAGAATACGATGAGCAAAAAGCCCTTGAAATGGCTGAAAAAATGCGAGAAAATACCTTTGATTTCAACGATTTCATCGATCAGTTGGATCAGGTGCAAAATATGGGGCCAATGGAAGATTTGCTCAAGATGATTCCAGGTATGGCCAACAATCCTGCCCTTCAAAATATGAAGGTGGATGAAAAACAAATTGCTCGCAAACGTGCCATAGTATCTTCTATGACTCCAGAAGAACGTGAAAATCCAGATTTGTTGACTCCAAGTCGCCGTCGCCGTATCGCTGCTGGTTCTGGGAATACCTTTATCGAAGTCAACAAGTTCATCAAGGACTTCAACCAAGCTAAACAACTCATGCAAGGTGTCATGTCTGGTGACATGAACAAGATGATGAAACAGATGGGCATCAACCCTAACAACCTTCCTAAAAATATGCCTGGGGGTATGGATATGTCTGCCCTTGAAGGTATGATGGGACAAGGTGGTATACCTGACCTTTCAGCTCTTGGTGGAGCAGGAATGCCTGATATGAGCCAGATGTTTGGTGGAGGTCTCAAGGGTAAAATCGGTGAATTTGCTATGAAACAATCCATGAAACGCATGACCAATAAAATGAAAAAAGCTAAGAAAAAACGCAAATAAAAGGGACTCGCTTGAGTCCTTTTTTATTGTTCTTTTCTAAGTTTCTCCAAGGTTTGCTTGAAGATATCTGGGATATCGGAAGTAAATTCCATGGTTTCACCAGTTCTTGGATGGGTAAATCCAAGTGTCTTGGCATGGAGAAATTGCCCATGACCTTTTAAAGTTTTACGAGGTCCGTAGACCTCATCACCAGCGACAGGATGACCGATATAAGCCATGTGTACACGGATTTGGTGAGTTCGTCCTGTTTCCAGTTGCAATTCCAGTAAGGTATAGTCACCAAAGCGTTCTAAGACTTGGAAACGTGTCACTGCTGGTTTTCCTTTAGTAGTCACAGCTTGTTTCTTGCGGTCTTTTTCGCTACGACCAATCGGCGCCTCAATGACTCCTCGGTCATTGGGAAGATTCCCATGAACGATGGCCCAATATTTTCGAAGAGATTTCTTATCCTTGAGTTCTTGGGCAAGTGCTAAATGCGCTTCATCATTTTTAGCAATCATCAAGAGTCCAGATGTATCTCTATCAATACGATGGACAATCCCTGGACGAAGCACACCATTGATACCAGAAAGATCCTTGATATGATACATGAGGGCATTAACCAAGGTACCAGTGGTATGACCAGCACTTGGATGAACGACCATCCCTTGAGGTTTGTTGACTACTGCTACATCCTCATCTTGATAAATGATTTCTAAAGGAATATCTTCAGCGACATACGCTAAAACCTCTGGTTCTGGAACTTGATAAGTGACAACATCTCCTTTTTGAACTGAGTACTTAGCTTTCTTGACCTGACCGTTGACCAAGACTTGACCTGATTTGATTTGTTCATTGGCGAGACTACGAGACAATTCTGTCAAATCTGACAAAGCCTTGTCTAAGCGTAGTCCACCGGTTTCAATTTTAATTTCCATTCATTTCCTCTTTTAGCATTGCAAGCAATAAAACAAGCACTCCTACTGTCAGATAACTATCAGCCACATTGAATATAGCAAAATTAACAAAGTCTAAGTGAAACATATCCACCACGAATCCTTGACTGATGCGATCGATAAAATTTCCAAGACCTCCCGCAATAATGAGCACGAGACCCGTTACTAACCACCATGAATCTTCTATATGTTTATGCAAATACCAAACAGCAACCCCCATGACTACAAAGGTGATTAAGGCAAAAAACCACTGTTGATCTTGGAGCATGGAGAAGGCTGCTCCTCTATTTTGCAGATAGGTTAAACTAACTAGATTTGGGATCCATGACTTGATTTCACCAAGAGTAATATTCTGAACGACATAAGCCTTTACCACTTGATCTAACACAATCAAGGCTACTATAATCCCTGCTACTATTCCTCTTTTTTTCATGCTTTCCTCTTCTGATCAAAATACTCTTGCATGACCTCTACAAATAAAGTCCCTGCCTGGCTCAAGTCTACTTCCTCACGCTTGACATAAACCATGCGATTATTGAGATTATCATTTAGCGGAATAACGGTGATCCCGTTCACACTATCGCTATCTAAGAATCCAGATCCAGTCGCATAAGCATTTGTTCTTTCAAGGATTCCATTTAAGGTAGCACGGTCAGTTACGTTAAACATTTGAGAGCTAGCACTTGTATCTACAAAGTTCTCTGAGTAATAAAGATACTCATCCTTTTCTTGCGTAAATCGAACTGTTGGTAAATCAGCTAAATCTTCCATGACCAACTCTTTTTTCTTGGCTAAAGGATGCCCTTCACGCAGATAGATATGGGTTTGGAAAGGAATCAACTCAATCACTTCAAGTCCTAACTTTTCAACTCGTTGCATAATTCCCTTTTGGTTTTGATTGTTGAGATAGATAATTCCAATCTCACTATGTCCTTGAGCTACTTCATCTAAAATCTGAACAGTTGTAGATTCAAAAATACGAAAATTCTTATAGTCAGGATATTGTTGCGAAAAAGCTGTAATGGTTGGTGGCAAGAAATCATAGTGCTGGCTGGCTATTGAAAACTCATCTTTCTCCTCTTCAGGATTGGCATACTGATTTTGGAAAACATCAAATCCTTTAACCAGCTCTTGTGCCTTTTCATAAAATTCCATCCCACGACGTGTAAGAAAAGTTCCTGAACTGGTTCTACGAAAAATCTTGAAGCCAAGCTCTTTTTCCAAGTCTCTTACAGAAATAGATAGACTGGGTTGGCTAACGTACATCTTCTCAGCCGCTTCACGAAAAGTACCACTATTAGCAATAGCTACAACGTAGCGTAATTGTTGAATATTCATGATTTCTCCTTCGATTTCTATCTTATCATTATACCATAAATCAAGCCTATCCAACAAAGGAAAATCATAAGACAGTTATACTCTTCGAAAATCAAATTCAAACCGCGTCAACGTCGCCTTGCCGTACTCAAGTACAGGCTGCGGCTAGTTTCCTAGTTTGCTCTTTGATTTTCATTGAGTATTACTTCTAAGAAAAGCAAACAAAAAACACCTTTCAAGTAAGATGAAATTCTAACCAAAAGGTGTTATGTTCAATATTATTTAGCTGCTGCGTAGAGTTCGTCTACTTTATTCCAGTTAATAACTGAGAAGAAAGCTTTGATATAGTCAGGACGCACGTTACGGTATTTCACGTAGTAAGCATGTTCCCAAACGTCCAAGCCCAAGATTGGTTTTTTACCTTCTGAGATTGGTGTGTCTTGGTTTGCTGTTGAAGTCACTTCAAGCTTCCCTTCTTTGTTGACAACCAACCATGCCCATCCTGAACCAAAACGAGTTGTTGCTGCTGCAGTGAAGGCTGCTTGGAATTCTTCAAATGAACCAAATGTTGCATCGATTGCTGCTGCAAGTTCTGCTGAAGGAGCTGTTTTTTCAGGAGTCATCAATTCCCAGAAAAGAGCGTGGTTCAAGTGTCCACCACCGTTGTTGATAAGTGCTTGACGGATATCAGCTGGGATAGATTCTACATCAGCAAGCAAGGCTTCAAGGTCTTCACCGATTTCAGGGTGTTTTTCAAGAGCTGCATTAGCATTGTTGACATAAGTTTGATGGTGTTTGTCATGGTGCAAGTGCATTGTTTCCGCATCGATGTATGGTTCCAAAGCGTCGTATGCATATGGAAGATCTGGTAAGATAATAGCCATCTGTAATACCTCTTTTTCTTTCTATATAATGATGATAACGCAATCATCCTATTTTTTCAAGTTATTTGCTCAATTTGACTGGCTAGCAATCTGCAACAAAGCCTTCTCAAACAGGTAGCCTTTCTCATAAACTCCTGTCTTAATTTGGTAATCAGCTTGGATGAGATAACGAATAGAATTCTGGAGAAAATCAAGGGATAGTCTTCGAGAATCACGAAGAGCAAATTTAATTTGATAGGGATTCAGATTGCGACCAAGATAGTGCCCCAAACTGCTAACCATCTGTGATTCTGTCTGACCAGACTCTTGCAATATTTTTACCTGGGTATAGAGTCTAAACTGCCCCAGCATAATGGCAATCAGTTTAATCTCATCTTCTCCCTGCAAAGTCAAATCTTTCACTAAATCACGTGCCTGATCAATCTTCTTAGTCAATATTAACTGAGTTAAATCAAAAATATTATCCTGCAAAGTCTTTGGTATGGCTTCAACAATGTCTTCTTCGGTAATCCGGTCATCATCCTTATAAGACTGTAAGAAGAGTAGATTTTTCTGAATTTCACTGAATTGAAAACTAGATTTGATAAGCAACTGTTCGAAGGATTTCCCGTCAAAGGTCAGTCCTTGTTCCTGAGCCCACTTTTGAAAATAGGCTCGCATCTCTTGCTCTTTTGGTTCAAGGGCTTCAAAAATCTTGGCATCCCTCTTTAGAATTTTAACTAGACGTCTCTTGCTATCTAACTTACCTTCAGCAAAAATAACTAATTTACTTGTCGGAGATGGGTTTTCCAAATACTCTTCAAAAGCCTTAAGCTCATCATCAGATAGATAGCGTTTTTTAGCAGTTGTAATATCCACAAAGTGATCTAGGATTACAATTTTTTCATCCGCAAAGAAAGGAAGACTGACCAGCTCTAGTTCCAAGCTTTTGTAGTCTACTTCTTTCATATCAAAATAAGCAAAGTTCAAATCAGCAGAATCGTAGCCGATTTGTTTTAGCACCTGAGTTTTCATGACTTCATACTGTCCTTGATCAACTCCTGTAAACAAGGTCAAACTAGGTAAGTTTGATAGGGATAGCTTTCGGCTTTCTTCTATAGCTAGCATCATTTCTCCTTTCTTTTTAGTTTCGCTGTTATTTAATCAATATAATTTAATTTTCCACGGAAATCCTCTAGGCTTTCATACCCCTTTTCCGCCATGATTTCTTTGAGTTCGTTTGTAATACGTTCAAAAGCAACTACACCCTCTTTGTGAAGTGTCGTTCCAATCTCAACCATGCTGGCACCGCACAGGATATGTTCAAAGGCATCACGCCCTGTTAACACTCCACCAGTTCCAATGATTTGAATTTCAGGTTTGAGACGTTGGTAAAAAGCATGAACATTAGCAAGGGCTGTTGGTTTGATGTATTCACCACCAATTCCACCAAAACCGTTTTTAGGACGAATCACAACCGCTTCATCTTCTATATAAAGACCATTTCCAACTGAATTTACACAATTCACAAACTTAAGTGGATACTTGTTAAAAATTGCTGCAGCTTGGTCAAAATGAACAATATCAAAATACGGTGGAAGCTTAATTCCTAATGGTTTTGTATAATACTCAAAGACTTCTGACAAGATACGATCTGTAGTTTCAAAGTCATAGGCAATCTGAGGTTTACCAGGTACATTTGGACATGAGAGATTGAGCTCTGTTAGACCACGGAAATCACTTTCTTGAACCTTTTTCAAAATGGTATGAGTTTCCTCTGGAGACATTCCAACCAAAGATAGAAAAAAGGTACGATTTGGTTCCTTATCTTGCAATTCCAAAAGATAGTTCAAGTAATAGTCTAAACCATGATTTGGTAACCCCATAGAATTAATAGAACCCAGCGGTACATCGTGATAGCGTGGTTCAGGATTACCTTGACGAGCCTCCAATGTTGCTGTCTTAGTCACAAAAGTTCCTGCAGATGACTGCTTGACTTCCTCCAACTCCTCAATAGTCATGCAAGCCACTCCTGCTGCATTCATGAGACAGTTGTCAAATTCAAAACCAGCAATTTCCGTTTTTGTCGATACCATTGTTCTGCTCCTTTAGTTTCTCTTATTTTTATCATTATACCATATTTTTCTCTTTTCTTTTTTTAATAACTGATTTCAAATGCTGCCCAAGCGCTTTATAATCAGTATTTTCTAGAAATTGAATGAATTTTTAGAAAATTCTACTTTTTTCTTTACAAGCGCAAATTATTCTGCTATAATGTCTCATGTAATAAAATATGACAACAAAAGGAGAACGATATGACATCTGCTAAAGAATATATCCAAAGCGTGTTTGAAACTGTTAAGGCTCGTAATGGGCATGAGGCTGAATTCCTTCAGGCAGTCGAAGAATTTTTCGGCACATTGGAACCTGTATTTGAAAAACATCCTGAATACATTGAAGAAAACATCTTGGCTCGTATCACTGAGCCTGAACGCGTGATTTCTTTCCGTGTTCCTTGGGTAGACCGTGATGGAAAAGTTCAAGTAAACCGTGGTTACCGTGTTCAATTCAACTCAGCTGTTGGACCATACAAAGGTGGACTTCGTTTCCACCCAACTGTAAATCAAGGGATCTTGAAATTCCTCGGATTTGAACAAATCTTTAAAAACGTTTTAACTGGTCTTCCTATCGGTGGTGGTAAAGGTGGATCTGATTTTGATCCTAAAGGTAAAACTGACGCTGAAGTCATGCGTTTTTGCCAAAGCTTCATGACTGAGTTGCAAAAACACATCGGACCATCTCTTGACGTACCTGCTGGTGATATCGGTGTTGGTGGACGTGAAATTGGTTACCTCTATGGTCAATACAAACGCCTTCGTCAATTCGATGCTGGTGTCTTGACTGGTAAACCTCTTGGATTTGGTGGTAGCTTGATTCGTCCTGAAGCGACTGGTTACGGTTTGGTCTACTATACTCAGGAAATGTTGAAAGCTCACAATGACAGCTTCGCTGGTAAGAAAGTCGTTGTATCTGGTTCTGGTAACGTTGCTCAATATGCAGTCCAAAAAGCAACTGAACTTGGTGCAACTGTTATCTCAGTATCTGACTCAAATGGTTACGTGATTGATGAAAACGGAATCGACTTTGACCTTCTTACAGATGTGAAAAACAACCGTCGTGCTCGTTTGACTGAATACGCTGCAGAAAAACCAACTGCTACTTACCATGAAGGTTCTGTATGGACTTACGCAGGTAACTACGACATCGCCCTTCCATGTGCGACTCAAAACGAAATTGACGGTGAAGCAGCAAAACGTTTGGTAGCTCAAGGTGTGAAAGTTGTCTCTGAAGGGGCAAACATGCCAAGTAACTTGGATGCTATCCATGTTTACAAAGAAAATGGTGTCCTCTACGGACCTGCAAAAGCTGCTAATGCAGGTGGTGTTGCTGTATCTGCCCTTGAAATGAGCCAAAATAGCCAACGCCTTTCATGGACTCGCGAAGAAGTAGATACTCGTCTTCAAGGTATCATGACAAATATCTTCAACACTGCTAAAACAACAGCAGAAACTTACGGTCTTGGTACTGATTACCTTGCAGGTGCCAATATTGCTGCCTTTGAAAATGTAGCAAATGCTATGATTGCTCAAGGTCTTGTTTAATTCCTAGTAACTATATAACTCCTCACATCTCGTGTGAGGAGTTTTTCTTATCCACAGAAAAAGACCTATCCGAGTGGATAGATCTTTATTTTCTTACAATTTATCTGCTACGGCATCCAACAATTCTTGGATTTTCGCTTGGTTGCTTCCTCCTGCCATGGCCATGTCTGGTTTACCACCACCACGTCCATCGACGATTGGAGCCAATTCTTTAATCACATTACCTGCGTGTACATCTTTTGTCTTGCTTGCGACAAGAACATTTACTTTATCTCCAATCGCTGCGACAAGAACAAGCACGTCAGAGTAGTCCTTTTGCTTCCAACTATCTGCAAATGTACGAAGAGCTCCAGCATCAGATACAGAAACTTGACTTGCAATGAAGCGGTGTCCATTTGCTTCTTGAACATTCTTGAAGACATCACCTGCAGCTGCGGCTGCAGCTTTTTCCTTCAATTCTGCATTTTCTTTTTGAAGTTGTTTCACTTGTTCTTGAAGAGCTTCCACTTTATGAGGAACTTCCTTAAGTTGAGGAGCTTTCAAAGTAGCTGCAGCTGCTTTAAGAGCATCTTCTTGTTGGCGATAAGCTTCAAAGGCTTCTTTACCAGTAACTGCCAAGATACGACGAGTTCCTGATCCGATTCCTTCTTCTTTGACAATCTTGAAAAGACCAATCTCAGAAGTATTGGCAACGTGAGTACCACCACAAAGCTCAATAGAAT
>CAUSCX010000035.1:0-17857 GCA_963530385.1 uncultured Streptococcus sp.
CCAAAAGAAAAACGCGCCCAAACCTAGACACGAAAGTACAATACGCTTCTTTTTAAATGATACGTTTTGTCCTCGGTAGGATATTTATGAGTCGAGCTCCCCTACTGTCTTAGGCAGTTTTTTCAAACCGTTTATAAGTATACCACACTACTTTGATTAGTGCAAGAGTTTTTTCTTATTTTTTTAAAATTTTATTGATACTTTTTAGCATTCTTTTTCCTCATTTAAAAAAATCTTCTCTAAAATCAATTTTGCTTCTTGACTTGCTTGATTTTTTATTGTACTATACAACTGTATATACAGATAAAAAGGAGTTATTATGAATACACAAAAGAAAACACAATTCATGACCTTGACCGCATTGCTGACAGCTATCGCTATTTTGATTCCTTTGGTGATGCCCTTTAAAATTGTCATTCCTCCCGCTTCCTACACTCTAGGAAGTCACGTTGCTATTTTTATCGCTATGTTTCTTTCTCCCTGGATGGCTATCTTTGTCATTATAGCTTCTAGTTTAGGATTTCTCATGGCTGGATATCCAATTGTTATCGTACTTCGTGCATTTTCCCATATCTTTTTTGGAAGTCTGGGTGCTTTCTATCTTCAAAAACATCCTCAAACCTTGGACAATAAGAAATCTTCATTGATTTTTAACTTTGTACTTGGCTTGGTTCATGCTATTGCTGAAGTCTTGGCTTGTATTATCTTTTATGCAGGAACTGGAACCAATGTAGAAAATATGTTTTATGTCCTATTTGTCCTTGTTGGTATTGGTACAATTATTCATAGTATGGTAGACTATTACTTAGCCTTAGCTGTTTATAAAGCATTAAAAAAACGCCATTAAGAAAGAGACTATGAAAAAAAATAGAAAAGAAACCCTTTTACAACTCTTAAAAGAAGCTCAAAAACCTCTAAACGGAAAAAGCTTAGCAGACCGTTTTCATGTAACTCGCCAGATTATTGTTCAGGACATTGCTGTTCTTCGTGCAGACGGTGCTCCTATCTTATCAACCAATCGTGGCTATATTTATAAAGAAAGCAAAACCAATCCGTATGTTCACAAGCTGTTTAAAGTAAAGCACGAGATGGAAGAAATCGGACAAGAACTTCTAGCTATCGTCGATAATGGGGGACGTGTTCAGAATACCTTGATTGATCATCCTGTCTACGGAGAAATTGAAACCTTGCTCAAACTCTCTTGTCGCCGTGACGTTCAGCATTTTTTAGAGCAAGTCGAACGGTCTGACTTTAGACCACTTTCTGAATTAACAGATGGCGTTCATTATCACCTAGTCGAAGCTGAAAACGAACAAGACCTCCTCTATATCGAGAAGGCCTTGGACCAGTTAGGTTATTTGGTAAAGGATTAGAAGATTTTCTTTTCCCAATCGTCTTCTGTACGGCGAGGGTAGAAAAATTCAGACTTATCCGGAGCTTCCATCATCTCCATCAAAGGCAACATATCATAGGCCAGATCCAAGTTTGGAATCTGGTCTTTTTGCACCCAAGAAACTTCTCCTTCTTCTGAAGAGCGAAGGGTACCAGAGAACTCAGTCGCCTTATAACAAACGACAATATAGCGCCCACCTGTATCTAGTGGCCAATTTTTAATGCCGACAAGTTGAGGATTTTGAATCGTTAGACCTGTTTCCTCGTAAATTTCACGAATAACAGATTCTGTAAAAGCCTCTCCATCTTCAACATGGCCTCCTGGAAAAGCATAGCCAGACCAGCGATTGCTTTCGGGTGAACGATACTGCATAACCACGCGCTGCTTTTCAAGGTCTTCAACCAGGCAAATATTAGTTAAAATGGTTAATTGTGCTCGAGACATACATAGACTCACTTTCTAATGTTTAATTTTTTTCTACATACTTAACTTTAGACTTCATAATCAAAGGGTTAACTAAGTCGTGATATTCATGAATTTCATGGAGCAAGTCACCTCTGATAATTCTAATTTCCTTATCTTTACTATTCACCTGATAGTCAATATTGATAGGCATAGATGAATCTGGAACCATGGATAAAATGAAAAATGTCATCAACCAGATTAGGAGTACAAAGAATCCACTGAGAGCCTGAAATATTAGATGATACCATTGAAAGATTCTTGTTTTGTAAAAAATGGTCCATGGATGGATAAATAGGGTTAAGCAGAGACCAAAAAACCAGACATTCCACAAAACTGGGGTAAAAGCTAAACCAAATAAACCTAGGACAAAATGAATTAGGGCAAATAGCAGGAACAAAAGGTAAATAATTCTAAATACAGTTAGATGTTTCATCATGATTGACTCCTTTTCTTTTCAATATAATTCATTACTAGAGATATAATAGATGCCAAACTGAAAAAGATCAGATAAGTTGCAATAGGAAACCAGATGTAGCGGTGATCTAGGGATAAGAGAGAAGGCAAAATTCCTTTACTATTTTTCCCACCAATCCCAATAAAGAGATGAACTATTAAACCGATACTATTAAGATAGATAAATAAATCTGCATATCTTTTTATTGTCATTCTTGTCCTAGTCAAGTCTAGAAACCAAAAGTCAAATAATCGATATACCAGACAAAAAAGATTTATATAAATTGGAAAACTATAGTTGATATCTCTGTATGGAGACGGAATAGGAAGGAGTTTAAAAACAAGGGGAACACCTAGTCCTATTCCTAAAATTAGACCAAATACCAAGAAGAAACCTAATAATTTATGAGAATCCATCCAAAGCCGAAAACTTTCTTTCCTTGGGCGATTCTTTTTTGTATTTGAATTACTTTTATTTGAATGTATCTTCCCCATTATTTTCTTCCTCCTTTTTCTTTTCAATATACTTGGAAATTATAATTGTCACAATAGGCAATAGAAAGAAAATAAAATAAGTAACGAGGGGAAACCAGATATAGCGATAGTCTAATACCCATATCGGAAGTAATCTTGTTCCTCTTTTAGAGGTCATCCCAATCGTTAACTGGAATACACAAGCAATTACATTAGGATATAAAAACATATTTGCAAAAATTCGCAAAGAAATCCAATCTTTTCTAAAGTTACGAAGGAAAGAATGATAAGATGCATTCACCAATACAAAAAGATTTAAAAAAAGTGGAAAACTATAATGCAGTTCCCGATAGGGACTTGGAATAAGGGTTGTTCCGTACAATAGATATAATATTCCCAGAGCAGAAAACAAAAGAACGCTTGCATCAAGGATCCAGGCAATTGTTGAATGTTGCACAAACCACAGATTCATGCGGTCCAGTAGACCAATCTTTCGCTTTGATTTTTGGTGTTTTTTTAATGTTTTCTGTCTCTTATTTTTTTGTTTCATGATAGTTTTTTAACTTCTTCTGCTACTTTTGGGAGATGCTCTTCACGCATACTTGCTGTATTCACATCCCGTCCAACTTCACCTAGTACGCACACGCGCTTGGTTTTAATTCCACAGTGATTCAAGATCGCATTTTTCAAAACAGAGATGCCATAGCTATCTGGAATGTTGATAGGACCCGAAAAGATTTTGTACCACCAAGTGGGCGCCATGGAGGTTGCGTAAATACTGGCTGTTTTCCCTTTTAATAACTTTTTAAACTGCTTGCCTCTAAGGTAATTCCAGATAAAACTCCCCTGATCATTAGCAGAGTAAGCAATCCCCGGTGTGAAGACACGATCAATCCAGCCTTTCATGAGGCTAGGCATACTACTCCACCAGATGGGATAGACAAAGATCAGGTGATCCGCCCACTGGATCAATTCTTGGGAACGAAGGATAAACGAATCTTCCTCCATCCGCTTTCGATATCCATATCGAAGAACCGGATCAAAATTCTCTTCATTGAGACTGATCACTTTAAGCTCGTGGCGATTTGAGTCAATCGTTTCGACAATGGTTTAGAAAATAGCCTGACAGTAACTTTCCTTATCGGGATGCCCATTGATGACTAAAATTTTCATTCGTCTTCTCCTTCATCTCTTTGGTTCATTCTATCTATTTCACTTTTTATACTTGATTAATTGATAATGGTTCAAAGATTGATAGATACTTCCTTTAGGAATTTTTATTTGAAGAACACATCATCCGCAATTCCTTAACAGGTTTTCCAAGTTTAAGTATTTTTTCTTGGCCACCAAAAGTAAAACCTATTTTTTGATAGAAAGCAATGGCTCGCTTATTATCTTTCAATACCCATAAATAAATTTCAGAGAAATGATCGAGAGCAACAAATGCAGCATGCATTAACTGTTCACTCACACCTTTTCCATAGTAATCTTTTAAAACATATAAGGCAATGATTTCACCAGCTTGAATGGCCTTATCACGAAAATTTCCATAGCTGATAAATCCAACGAACTGCTTTCCATCCATCGCAATCAAGGTGTTTTCTGGATATTTTTGACTAAAGAATCGACATCTTTCTAATGTCATCGTCTCCTGAAATTCCGCGGGTAAAAGATCGTCATAAACCTCTCTCCACGTTTGCCAGTGAACAAGGGACTTACCTTCTATCTCTTCAGGTGTTTCCATCTGTTTGATAGTGATGACCATTTGCTTCCTCCCATTCTCCTCTCAAAATACCGTATTTAATACTATCATAATAAACACCTTGATAATAACGAACTTTTGGAATATGAGCTTCTTTTTTCATTCTTAGTTTTTCAGCCAATTTCATCATACCAAAATTTCCTGACCAAGTTGTCAAACCAAGATGCTCCAACTCCAAGTAATCCTGAAATGTCCGATCTATCCACTGTAGCATAGCAGCTTTTCCAATTCCAGAGTTCCAAAATTTGTTATCATAAATACAAATTCCCAATTCCATCCATCTTGTTTCTTTACATACCCAGTAGCGCGAAACAGTCCCAACTAGTTTATCATCAACAAAAATACCAAGGCGATTTGAGTTGTTTAGAGTGGATTCTAATTTTTGTAGTTTAAATTCTTGAAAATTAGGAAAATACTGATAATCGTCATAATAGGGAGCGTCATACTGCTTCCAAATTGGATTAGATTGTGAATAAGCAATTTCCCACAAAGGCACCAAATCTTCTTCTATTAGTTTTCTTAAATCGATCATATTTATCCCTCAATCCAACGCCTTGACTTCCAACATCATATCACGGATTTGGGCAGCCATTTCAAAGTCAAGCACTTCGACAGCTTCTTGCATTTGTTTCTCTAGTTTCTTGACCAATTCTTTGCGTTCTTGTTTGTTAAGGCTATTGATATCGACTTCCTTGTCCTCTTCCTTATCAACTGTCTTGGTAACAGAAATAAGGTCTCGGATTGCCTTCTTAATGGTTTGTGGCACGATACCGTGTTCTTCATTATAAGCCATCTGGATTTTACGACGGCGAGCCGTTTCATCAATGGCGCGTTGCATAGACTGAGTCATGGTGTCCGCATACATGATGACATGCCCTTCGCTATTACGGGCAGCACGACCGATGGTCTGAATAAGTCCACGCTCATTACGAAGGAAGCCTTCTTTATCTGCATCAAGAATAGCAACTAGACTCACCTCGGGAACGTCAATCCCTTCACGAAGGAGGTTAATCCCTACCAATACATCAAAGACCCCTAAACGCAAATCACGAATAATCTCTGTCCGCTCTAAGGTCTTGATATCCGAGTGCATATACTTGACCTTGATCCCCATTTCCTTGAAGTAATCGGTTAAATCTTCTGCCATTTTCTTAGTCAAGGTAGTAATAAAGGTTCGTTCATTCTTTTCAACACGAGCATTGATTTCACCTAAGAGGTCATCAATCTGTCCCATGGTTGGACGCACTTCTACCTCAGGATCCAAAAGACCTGTTGGACGGATGATTTGTTCAATCACGGTGTCAGTTTGTTCCATCTCGTAATCACCAGGTGTCGCTGAAACGTAGACAATCTGGTGGACATGACTTTCAAACTCTTCACGACGAAGGGGACGGTTGTCTAGGGCAGATGGTAAACGGAAACCATAATTAACCAACATTTCCTTACGCGAACGGTCACCATTATACATCCCCTTGATCTGTCCCATGGTCATGTGGCTCTCATCAATCATAATCAAAAAATCATCAGGGAAGAAATCAAGAAGGGTGTACGGTGGCTCTCCTTCGCTTCGTCCATCCATGTGGCGGGAGTAGTTTTCAACCCCGTTTGTATATCCCATCTCACGAAGCATCTCAATATCGTATTCTGTTCGTTGTTTCAAGCGTTGCGCTTCAAGGAGTTTTCCTTCCTTCTCAAAGATAGCTAACTGCTCCTCCAACTCGGCCTCGATCTTAGCAATAGCAGCTTCCATGTTGTCGTCATTGGTCACAAAGTGAGTGGCTGGGAAAATCGCCAAATGATCCACTTCGCCCAGAACTTGACCAGTTAGAGCTTCAACTTCACGAATACGATCAATTTCATCTCCGAAGAACTCAACACGAAAGGCATGTTCATCACGAGAGGCTGGGAAAATCTCCACCACATCCCCACGAACACGGAATCTTCCACGCTGAAAATCAATGTCATTGCGTTCAAACTGAATATCCACCAAATCATTGAGCAGTTTATCGCGAGAAATCTCAAGGCCTGGTCGCAGACTTACCACGCTGTCAGCATATTCTTTAGGAGAACCCAAACCATAGATACAAGACACAGATGCTACAACAATGACATCGTTACGCTCCAAGAGAGCTGAAGTTGCTGAGTGACGAAGTTTATCAATTTCATCATTGACAGAACTGTCTTTTTCTATATAAGTATCGCTTGAAGGCACATAGGCTTCTGGCTGGTAATAATCATAGTAAGATACGAAGTACTCAACAGCATTTTCAGGGAAAAATTCCTTAAACTCCCCATATAGTTGCCCTGCAAGAGTTTTATTGTGGGCAATGACTAGAGTTGGTTTATTGACTTGGGCAATGACTTGACTCATGGTATAGGTCTTCCCCGTACCAGTCGCTCCCATCAGGATTTGCGCCTTCTCTCCACCCTCGATGTTATCTACCAACTGCTCGATGGCCTGCGGTTGATCCCCAGACGGTTGGTATTTGGATACTAGTTTAAATTTGTTGTCTGTAATTCGATTTATCATCTCTTTGTCCTCACATTTATAGACCTTATTTTACCATAAATCACCAGAATTCTCTGAGTTGGGGAATAAAAGGGGAATACAAGATGTAACAAAATAATTATATGAACTCATATTAGAAGTGAAAACTGAATAAGACTCACGAAATTACTTCGAAAGTCTTATCTCTTATTCTAAAACAATGAGATATGTAATAAACTTCATTGTCAATGAATTACAAATTAGCAAAGCTTACTCATCATTATCATTTTTATGAAACCACTTTACTACCTATCTTCTTGATTCTTTATCAAAAGGTAAAGAGTTGCTCCAAGTGAAAACACCAATTCAAGATCATAAACACATAGTTGCAAGTAGGAAGCTCTCCCTAGTATTGTATCCGCAACAATATTATAAAATAGATAACTAGTCATTGGTTCCACTACTCTTTCTATGAAAGGTTGTAACAAAATAGGAAATAGCAACAAAATAGCTAAACTCCCCATTGGACTTTTGAAAAAATAACTTAAAAAGTAAGAAATTAAAAAGTATTGGATGGAACCAATCAAATAGAAACTGAAAATTTCTAAACCGACACTATTTTCGATACTTGAAAAATGAAACCATATATGCAGTACAATGAAATATAAAGTTGATTGTAGTAACACATCAAATAACTCTACGAACAGGATACTCATTGAACTTAAGATCCTTTTTCCACTCACCAAATAAACTAGTTTTGTTTCGTGTGATTGTAAGTCTACAAATGCATTAACACACCCAATAGCAACAGAGAGCATTGATGCAAAAGCAAGAGCTTGCTTTAAAGATAATTCTACAATTCTACCATTGATTGCAACTGGTAACACACTTAGTAGGCACACAAATCCTACCAAAATTGACTGTATAGCTATCTGATACTTTACGGGTTTTAAGCTATATTTTTTGACGATAAGACTGATAAATATTCTTGCCATTCTTCCTCCCCATTCGTATCTTTTCTACAACAATTATCAATACCAAGAATACGACTCCTTCCACTACTAAAAGAGTAAATCCATACAATTGACTCGTTTGAGTCCCTTCAATTCGACCAAAAGCAAATGATTTAGCTCCAATCAAAGGCAATAGATTTTCTATTTTAGAGGAAATTCCTCTTAGAATACCTGATAAGCTGATTACCAATAATAAAACGTCTGCAATTAATGCAGTCATTGATTTTTTCGTTACGATTACGAACAGTAAAGCTAATAAAGTAAGAACGATTGCAAATATCACAACTCTTGCCGTAACATCTAAAAACAAAGTAAATTCTAAATAGTTCTTTAAAGTTGAATCTAGAAAAATGAGTAAAACAACAGCATTTACTATCGAAAATATTACAGTAGAAAGTAGTGATAAGACAATCGAACTTGCAATAAACCCAGTAAGACGAACTTTCCAGTTAGGAATTATTAACTGAGTAAAATAATCATCACCAAATTGATAATGGGTTGAATAAACAAGTGAAACCAGAATTGGCAAGAAAATAACACTAGCTTGGTAGGGTGAAGATAAGAGAGCATCCCTGACTGTATAGACTGGATTCGATGATAAGATAGATGAATCTACGTTAACTGCTTGACTATTTCCTTCTACTAAAGCATTTATCACCTGAATATTTTGAATTGTAAAAAATATGCTGACTCCCAAAATAAGAGAAAAAGTTATTTTAAAAGTAGGTAAACTACTATATTTATAAAGGTCACTATAAAATGAACGCTTCAACATATTATTCACCTTCTTTCCCTTCGAGTGCCTTAAAATATGCTTCCTCAAAAGAGCCAAACTGTTTCAAAATGTCTTTGGTAGGAGCATCAATAACGATCTTCCCATTAGAAATACCAACCAAATGATCTACAGTTAATTCTAACTCACTCATATAATGACTTGTCATTAATACAGTTTTACCTTCACTAACAAAAGATTGTAAAAAATTGCGTACCCAGCGTATACCCTCTGGATCTAGTCCATTGATTGGTTCATCTAAAATTAAGATGTCAGGCTTTGCTAATAAGGCTGTTGCTAATCCAAGACGTTGCTTCATTCCTAATGAATAGTCTTTTACTTTTTTATTTCTAGCTTCACTTAACCCCACCAAGTCTAAACATTCCTTGCACCTATTTCTCTCAACACCACAAGCCAAGCCAATCCACCGAAGATGCTGAAATCCTGTTCTGCTTGGGTAAGGTTGGCAACTGTCGAGGAATGATCCAACAACACAAAAAGGATTATCTCCCAATTGAGAGTATTTTTTGCCATTGATCAATGCTATTCCTTTTTGACTATTTTCTAAACCGAGTAAAATTCTGATTAAAGTCGATTTCCCAGAACCATTTGGTCCAATCAATCCAGTTACCTCACCTTTCTTAGCTTTAAAAGTTACATTTTGCAGGACATTTTTATTATTATATTCCTTATGTAGATTTTGAATTGTTATCATCCATCCTTTTCCTTTCTGACTTTTTGTGAAATTCAACCTTCACTTGGAGCAAGTATATCAGGCGAATATCAGGAAAAAATCAGAATAAACATTTTTATAATTATTTTTTCATTTCTAACAAATTACTTTTTATGTTTGCTATAATATACACAAGTAATTGGAGGAACTATGAATTATAAAATTTTAGCAATTGATGATGATGAAAAAATCTTACGATTAATAGTGAATGCATTAGAAGCAAACAACTTTAACGTAGAAACTCGGTCAAATATAGAAGAAATCGACATCTGTGACTTTACTGGATTCGATCTGATTTTACTTGACGTCATGATGCCTATTTCTGGTTTAGAGATTTGTCTCTCCATTCGTTCACAAATTACTACTCCAATCCTGTTTCTAACCGCTAAAAATTTTGAAGAAGATTTACTAAAGGGGATACAAGCTGGAGCAGATGATTACATCACAAAACCATTTAGCATTAAGGAATTGATTGCAAGAATTCAAATGCATCTTCGTAGAGAGGAAAGATCTCACCCTGCCTCTAAAGAAGAATTGATTTCAGATATAACTTTTTATCGAGATAGTCAAGAAGTTTATTATCAATCAAAGAGCATTTCTCTAACTAAGCGAGAATTTGATCTACTTTATCTTTTAGCTAAAAATGAGAACCGAATATTTAGCGCAGAGGAACTTTACGATTACCTCTATCCTGTAAGCTCTGATGTACAGCTACGGTCAATCACCGAATACATCTATCAAATCAGACAAAAATTTAAGGCTCATCAAATTGATCCAATCAAAACGGTTTGGGGAGGAGGATACAAATGGCAAAGGAAATGACAATCAAGCAACTCATTCAGAATACCTACCTTAAAATCATTTGGCAATTTCTTTTATGTCTTTTACTTTTTTACATAGTCCCAGCTCTTCTATCTTCTGTATCTGGAATCAATGAGAAAAATGCCAATCTCTTTGCTTTATTTTTTAGCGTCAGTTCTTGGATTTATCTTTGCATCATTTTAATTCTTATCATTGTAACAAATATTCGACAATTATTAACCAAGATTCAAAAAGAAATGAACATGGTTTATCATAGTGGTCTATATTTCACAAAAAATGAAAATCAGCATTTACAGATTAAAGAATTTATTGAAACAAATGATCTGATCGAAAAAATGCAATCTGATATAAAAAATAGGATTGAAAATGAAAAAGAACAAAAAAAAGAACTCATGTTTCAAGTATCTAGCGCTGCACATGATCTTCGAACCCCTCTAACTGTCATCAGAGGAAATGCTGAATTCCTACAATCTACCAAACAAACACCCCAAGTAATGGAATGTCTAAAAGATCTGGAGCAAGCAAGTATTCAGTTAAATGAGTATTTCAACCACTTCATCCAATACTCCAAAACTTTTTATGACCATGATATTCAACTTGAAAACATATCCATTAAACAAGTAACTCATCAATTAAAGGAACATATCACACCTTTACTTCCTAGAAATACACACTTTGTTTTTACAAACACAGTAAATCCATCGACACAAATCGCAATTCATTCCAATCTATTTTTCCGAGCAATCACAAATATTATTAATAATGCAATACAACATCAAAAAGAGAACGATGCACAAATCCAGCTAACAATTTCACAAGTAAATAGTCAATTTGTTCTAACTATATGGAATAACCAATCTAGTTTTTCAAAAAACATATTACAAAATGCTGGAAATCTTTTCTATAAAGATGACCAAGCAAGAACACCATCTCAAGAAAGTCACTATGGACTTGGTTTATCTTTCGTCAAACGCGTCATGAAACTTCATAATGGAACTATGCACTTAGAAAATAGTAATCATGGTGCACAAGTCAAGCTAATCATTCCCATTATATAGAACAAGCCGAACTCATCAACATGTGTTCGGCTTTTCTTCCTTTTTAGATCAAAAAATCAGTATCATAAGATTTCTATGTCACATCTTCTTACATAAAAACACTAAATATTTGCCAACTTTTTTACTTTCTGCTATAATGGGTAAATATTCTAAAAAGGAGACTAAACATGAAGAAAAAAATCCTTGCATTTTTATTATTTTTATTTCCCTTATTCTCTTTAGGCTATGCTAATGCAGACACTATCAAGATTGTTAGTGATACTGCTTATGCACCCTTTGAGTTTAAAGATACAGACCAGACTTATAAAGGAATTGATGTCGACATCATCAATAAAGTCTCTGAGATAAAAGGATGGAATATCCAAATGTCTTATCCAGGCTTTGATGCTGCTGTCAATGCGGTCCAAGCAGGGCAAGCAGATGCGATCATGGCTGGTATGACAAAAACCAAAGAACGTGAAAACGTCTTTACCATGTCTGATACATACTATGATACAAAAGTTGTCATCGCAACGACTAAGTCTAACAAAATCACTAAGTATGAAGAACTCAGTGGTAAAACTGTTGGTGTTAAAAACGGTACTGCCGCACAACGTTTCCTAGAAAGCATCAAAGATAAATATGGATTCACTATCAAAACCTTTGATACTGGTGATTTGATGAATAACAGTCTCAGTACAGGTGCTGTAAATGCCATCATGGATGACAAACCAGTCATCGAGTACGCTATTAACCAAGGGCAAGATCTCAGTATCAACATGGACGGAGAAGCCGTTGGAAGCTTTGCTTTTGGAGTTAAAAAAGGAAGCAAGTACGAATACCTAATTACAGAATTTAACGAAGCTTTGGCTCAGATGAAAAAAGATGGTAGCTTGGATAAAATTATCAATAAATGGACAAGTTCTTCTAAAACTAGTTCACAAGTAACTTCTCTCACTTCTACTACAAGCGCAGGGCAAAAAGCTACTCCAGTCAAATCAAAATACGTTATCGCAAGTGATTCTTCATTTGCACCATTTGTCTTCCAGAACTCAAGCAACCAGTACACTGGTATTGATATGGACTTAATCAAGGCTATTGCCAAAGATCAAGGTTTCGAGATTGAAATCACTAACCCAGGATTTGACGCTGCTATTAACGCGGTTCAATCTGGTCAAGCTGATGGTATGATTGCTGGTATGTCTGTTACAGACGCTCGTAAAGAAACCTTTGATTTCTCTGATTCTTACTATACAGCCAATACTATTCTTGGAGTTAAGGAATCAAGTACGATTTCTTCTTATGAAGATCTGAATGGTAAAACCGTTGGTGTTAAAAACGGTACTGCTTCTCAAACCTTCCTAACTGAAAATCAAAGCAAATATGGTTATAAAATTAAAACCTTTGCAGATGGTTCATCTATGTATGACAGCTTGAATACTGGTGCAGTTGACGCTGTGATGGATGACGAACCAGTTCTTAAATACTCTATCAGTCAAGGTCAAAAATTAAAAACACCAATCGAAGGTACTCCAATCGGTGAAACTGCTTTTGCAGTTAAAAAGGGAAGCAATCCTGAATTGATTGAAATGTTCAACAACGGTCTTGCAAATCTTAAAGCAAGTGGTGAATTCCAAAAGATTCTTGATAAATACCTTGCAACCGATTCAACAAGTGAATCATCAACTGTTGACGAAACTACTATCTGGGGCTTGTTGAAAAACAACTACAAACAACTCCTAAGTGGACTTGGAATTACCCTTTCTCTAGCTTTGATTTCCTTTGCAATTGCGATTGTTATCGGGATTATCTTTGGTATGTTCAGCGTTAGTCCTTATAAATCACTTCGTCTTATTTCAGAAATCTTTGTCGATGTGATTCGTGGTATTCCATTGATGATTCTTGCTGCCTTTATCTTCTGGGGAGTTCCTAACTTTATCGAATCTCTTACTGGTCAACAAAGTCCAATCAACGACTTTGTCGCTGGTACAATCGCCCTCTCCCTAAACTCAGCTGCCTACATCGCTGAAATTGTTCGTGGTGGTATTAAGGCTGTTCCTATCGGACAAATGGAAGCTAGTCGAAGCCTTGGTATCTCTTACAGTAAAACCATGCGTAAGATTGTCTTGCCACAAGCAACCAAACTTATGCTTCCAAACTTTGTCAACCAATTTGTTATCGCACTTAAAGATACAACTATCGTATCTGCAATCGGGCTAGTAGAGCTCTTCCAAACTGGTAAGATTATCATCGCCCGTAACTACCAAAGTTTCAAAATGTATGCAATTCTCGCAGTCTTCTATCTTGTGATTATCACTCTTCTTACTAGACTTGCAAAACGCTTAGAAAAGAGGATTCAATAATGGCTAAATTAAAAATTGATGTTGATAATTTACATAAACAATATGGTAAAAACAAAGTCCTTAAAGGAATCTCAGCAAAATTCTACGAAGGAGATGTTGTTTGTATCATTGGACCTTCTGGTTCAGGTAAATCAACTTTCTTGCGTAGCTTGAATCTCCTTGAGGAAGGTACAAAAGGTCATATCACGGTTAATGGTTATGATTTGACGGATAAAGCAACCAACGTGGATCACGTTCGTGAAAATGTCGGAATGGTTTTCCAGCACTTCAATCTTTTCCCACACATGACGGTATTAGAAAATATCACTTTCGCTCCAGTAGAGCATAAGTTGATGACTAAGGCTGAAGCTGAAAAATTGGGAATGGAACTCCTTGAAAAAGTTGGATTGGCTGATAAGGCTAATGCAAATCCTGAAAGTTTATCAGGTGGACAAAAACAACGTGTGGCTATCGCTCGCGGTCTAGCCATGAACCCTGATATCATGCTCTTTGACGAACCAACTTCTGCCCTTGACCCTGAGATGGTCGGCGACGTTCTTAACGTTATGAAGGAATTAGCTGAACAAGGCATGACCATGATCATCGTAACCCACGAAATGGGATTCGCCCGCAAGGTTGCCAATCGTGTGATCTTTACTGCTGATGGTGAATTCCTAGAAGATGGTACACCAGACCAAATCTTTGATAACCCACAACATCCGCGTCTAAAAGAATTTTTGGACAAGGTCCTAAACGCCTAGAGGCAAGGCTAAAAGTCTTTATAATCAAAAAAACGCATTGTATCAGGTGTTAAAAACTTGATATTATGCGTTTTATTGTGGAAAGATTTACTTCGGTTTCTCCTAATACTCAATGAGAATCAAAGAGCAAACTAGGAAGCTAGCCGAAAGCTGTACTTGAGTACGGTAAGGCGACGCTGACGTGGTTTGAAGAGATTTTCGAAGAGTATGAAATTGAGTTTTGCCTAACCTCTTAGTATAGACGTATTGGATTTTTGGATTTTTTAGAAAATTATGATAAAATAAAGGATATGAAAAATGGGGACTCCTCATGCCTAGTTTAACTAGGAAACAAAATAGAAATTAGGTAGCTAGATGTCATCAAAAGTTATTGTTACAATTTTCGGTGCAAGTGGGGATTTGGCCAAACGTAAGCTCTACCCTTCACTTTTTAGACTTTATAAATCAGGTAATCTTTCTGATCATTTTGCTGTTATTGGAACTGCTCGTAGACCTTGGAGTAAGGAGTATTTCGAATCTGTCGTTGTCGAATCGATTTTAGACTTGGCAGATAGTGTGGAAGAAGCTCAAGCATTTGCGAGTCATTTTTACTATCAAAGCCACGATGTTAATGACACTGAGCACTACATCGAATTACGTAAACTTCAGGCTCAATTAAACGAAAAATATCATACTGAGCACAACAAACTCTTCTTCCTCTCAATGGCACCTCAGTTCTTTGGTACCATTGCTAAACACCTCAAATCAGAGCAAATTGTTGATGGTAAAGGCTTTGAACGTTTGATCGTTGAGAAACCTTTTGGAACAGACTATGAGACTGCAAGCAAATTAAACGAAGAACTCCTAGCTACTTTTAACGAAGAGCAAATCTATCGTATCGACCACTATCTTGGTAAGGAAATGATTCAAAGCATATTTGCCATTCGTTTTGCTAATATGATTTTTGAAAATGTTTGGAATCGTGAACACATCGATAATGTTCAAATTACCTTTGCAGAACGTCTAGGTGTTGAAGAGCGTGGTGGCTACTATGATGAGTCTGGTGCCCTTCGTGATATGGTTCAAAACCATACACTCCAACTCCTGTCGCTCTTAGCTATGGATAAACCAGCAAGCTTTACCAAGGATGACATTCGCGCAGAGAAAATCAAAGTCTTCAAGAACCTTTACCACCCTACAGATGAGGAACTTAAAGAGCACTTCATCCGTGGTCAATATCGTTCTGGTAAAGTTGATGGCATGAAGTACATTTCCTACCGTAGCGAACCAAATGTTGACCCTGAATCTATGACAGAAACCTTTGCTTCAGGCGCTTTCTTTGTAGATACTGATCGCTTCCGTGATGTACCTTTCTTCTTCCGTACAGGTAAACGCCTCACTGAAAAAGGAACACACGTAAACATTGTCTTCAAACAAATGGATTCCATTTTTGGAGAACCTCTAGCACCGAATGTGCTTACCATCTACATCCAACCAACGGAAGGATTCTCTCTTAGCCTTAACGGTAAGAAGGTGGGCGAAGAGTTTAGCCTTGCGCCAAACTCGCTTGACTATCGAACAGATGCGACTGCGACAGGTGCTTCACCAGACCCTTATGAAAAGCTAATCTACGATGTATTGAATAACGATTCGACTAACTTTAGCCATTGGGAAGAAGTTAGCGCTTCTTGGGAATTGATTGACCGTATCGAGAAGTTGTGGGCTGATAATGGCGCTCCTCTTCATGATTATAAATCAGGTAGCATGGGACCACAAGCCAGCTTTGATCTCCTTGAAAAATACGGTGCTGAGTGGACTTGGCAACCAGATATCGCCTATCGTAAAGATGGTCGTTTAGAATAATCAAAAACAATCCTGCAAGAATTCTTGCAGGATTTTCTTTTATATCAAACCTTCTAGAAGGCCTTTCATAAAGTTCTCAGAATTGAATTCACCGATATCATCGATTTTTTCACCAAAACCAATCAACTTAACAGGAATATTGAGTTCCTCACGGATAGCCAGAACAACACCACCTCGGGCAGTTCCATCAATCTTGGTTAAGACAATTCCTGTAACAGGAGTAATTTTTGAAAACTCTTTGGCTTGTACAAGAGCATTTTGCCCAGTTGATGCATCAAGAGCTAGGAAGGTTTCATGAGGTGCTTCTGGCACTACGCGTTTGATGATACGACCAATTTTTTCCAATTCTGCCATTAAGTTTTCTTTATTTTGCAGACGGCCAGCTGTATCAATCATGAGAATATCAATACCTTCTGCTACTGCTCGTTCCATCCCATCAAAGACAACGCTAGCTGGATCTGCTTTCTCAGGACCAGTAACGACAGGAACATCTACACGACGCCCCCATTCTGCTAACTGAGCAACCGCACCGGCACGGAAGGTATCAGCAGCAACAAGCATGACTTTCTTGCCTGCTTGCTTGTAGCGGTGAGCTAATTTACCGATTGAAGTTGTTTTCCCGACACCATTAACACCTACAAAGAGCATGACTGTCAAACCATCTTGGAAGTTAATGCTTTCATTGTATTGTCCATCTTTTTCGTAAAGCTCTACCAATTTTTCGATGATCACACGACGGAGAACATCTGGTTTCTTGGCATTTTCAAGCTTGGCTTCATAACGCAATTCTTCAGTGAGATTTGAAGCTACCTGTACACCAACGTCACTCATGATTAAGAGTTCTTCTAGTTCTTCGAAGAATTCTTCATCAACAGAGCGGAAGTTAGCAAAGAAAGCATTCAAACGAGCTCCAAAGCCCGTACGAGTTTTCTTGAGACTACGGTCATATTTTTCCTGTACAGTCTCTTGAACTTGAGGAATTTCTTCGATTACTAGATCTTCTTCCTCTTCTTCAGAAGTATCTGACTCCGTCTCGTCTGATTGAACTTGATCAGCTTCTTCATCGTCGCTATCACTTGAAGATACTTCTTCGACTGGTGACTCAGGTTCTTCTGCAACAAACTCTGCTACCTCTTGAGCTCTTTCTTCAGTTTCTTCAACTTCTGTTGACTCTTCCTGACAACAATGGCACTCAGTTTTCTCTTCAAACTGAGTTGCTTCTGGTTCAACTGTTTCTAGAGTAGCTTCTGCCTCTGGTTCTGCAGACTCACTAGCTTCTTTAGAATAAGTTTCCTCAACTTCTGAACTATGATCGATTTCCTCAGTATTTTTCACTTCAACTTCTTCAGTTCCAAGTGCTTCGACTTCCTCGCCAAGTTCTGTCAGATCCAAGTTTTCCAAAGCTTCTTTAACGACTTCTTCGATTTTTGGTTCTTCTTTTCTACCAAATAAACGGTCAAATAATCCCATGCTTTAGTTCTCCTTCAGTACATATTTTTC
>CAUSCX010000036.1:0-17573 GCA_963530385.1 uncultured Streptococcus sp.
AACGGACCTATGGCATTTCAGGACCACTTGATGAACACAAACAACGCGAGGCTGACCGCATTGGAAATAAAATCTTTATGGTTCTCTTTTATCTGATGATTTTCGGCAATGTTATTCCACTCGTTCTAGCCTATAAATATCCTCAACTAGTGGCTCTAGTCTATCCTCCTCTGATTTTAGTGATTGCCCTCATCGCTGCTGGCTATGTCACCTACCAAATGCAAAAAACAGGGATTACAACTATTGAACCAGATATGTTGAGTGAGAAAGAAAATAAGCAACTACACTACCCTGGTCTTAAAGCTGGTTTATTCTTTGGGCTATGGATGTTTTTTATAACCCCTCTTCTCCATATACTTACTGGTGAAGGTCAGGACTATTTCCATTCTCTTCTCACTATAAGAAATGGTTTAGCAAGCATTTTCGGTTCTATCTTCTTCGGAGCGAGCATACAGTTCCTCATCTCCCGTCGCATTGCAAGAGCTAAAAAAGAGCAGGATAAAGATTAGGAGAAAGCTTATGAAAAAAGAACCCCTCAATGAAAAATTGATCAAACGTATCTATGGCATTTCAGGCCCCCTTGATGAACACAAACGACGCGAGGCTGACCACATCGGGAATAAAGTCTTTATGGTTCTCTTTTACCTCATGACTTTAGGCAATCTCATTCCCTTTATCCTTGCTTATAAATATCCCAAAGTAGTCGCAGTCGGTTATCCACTCATTATTTTTCTGATTTCCATGGTTTGTGCTTTCTATGTCACTAGTCAAACTAAAAAAACTGGTATTGCTGCTATCGATCCTGATATGTTGAGCCAAAAAGAAAAGAAACAGTTACGTAATCCTGGCCTTAAAGCTGGTCTGGGATATGGAATAGTCATGTTGTTTGGAATGCCACTTCTCGATATCCTAATGGATGATAGCAAGAGCTATCTTACCTCTCTTCTGAATACCAGAAGTATCTTGTCGACCATCGTTGCAGCCTTCTTTTTCGGATTAACAGTGCATATTGTCGTCACTCTTCGTATTCAAAAAGCTAGAGAAGATCAAGACGACGATTAGGAGGAAACTTATGAAATCACTAGTAACTTTAATTCTCAGCCATATTTTGATCAGTATCTTTGTGACAGTTTTCCTAGTTTATGGCCAAATTACACGTCCTTTTCTGATCATCTTCCTCTTAGCCATTCCTGTCTTGAACAAAGGACAAAGATTTCAGAAAATCAAATCAAAAAAAAGACGCCTCTTAAACGCATCTCTCTGCTTTATCCTCGTATCTCTCCCACAACTGATAACGAGTTCTATGGATTGGAGATATCTACTATTTCTAACCATCTGTATCGTTTTTAGTCTAGTCTACTTCTATACTCTCTATCAACTCTTTAAAGAAGTTAATCAAAAACAATGTTATTAAGAGGTCCCTACCATGAAAAAAGAAGACTTAACAACTCGCTTAGTTCGAAATTTCTTTCATATCCAAGGACCCTTTGATGAATGCCGTCAAGAGGTCATCTACAAGGCTTGTGCCCGTTCCATGGTCCAAATCTTTTACTCTTCCTTTCTTCTCTTCCTGTTCTATCTGTTGTTTGGGCGCTTTATAGAGATAGTTCGAGTGGCTATGCCCTATCTCTACTTCTTGATGATTTTTGCCCTCAGTCTCAAGGCAAGATACTCTACTAGAGGGCTCCACTTAGAAGATGATGATCAATCCGAGATTCCACAAATCACTTACAGCAAGCGTCAAATCAAGTTAAGAAGTTGGTTAGTTGGAACTAGCATCCCAACTCTCTACTTATTTATCCTATTTTCCAAAAAAGTACTTCTTGAAAATCACTCCATTACAGATTTCTTTTTGCAGTTTCTGGAACTCAAAATGATCGCTTTTTTCCTACTAGTAGGACTCGGAGTAGGATCAATCTTCGGTACTATGACTTATTATTTTTTATCCGAACATGAAGAACAGTAGGAGAAAGCTGAACTAATTGATACTCAATGAAAATCAAAGAGCAAACTAGGAAGCTAGCCGCAAGCTGTACTTGAGTACGGTAAGGCGACGCTGACGTGGTTTGAAGAGATTTTCGAAGAGTATGATTCTGTCTATTATCGACAACAACCCCCTAACACTTCTCAGTGCTAGGGGTTTTTTTAGCTCCTTAAATACCTCATATATTCTACTAATACATAGACAAGAATTGTTAAACAAATGATAGTTTCCAGCCAAACGAGGAGGTTAAGAACTGGAATCTGCAGAATGCCTTGAGCCATTTTCAATGAAGTTGCTGTGATGATAGTTGGGAAGGTTAGGGCTGAAAAAGCTGGTTGAAATCCCTGTTTTAAAATCCTTGGCAAACGACAGAGGACAAAGAAAAAGAAAGTCTGTGAGGCAAGGATCATGATCAGCAAAATCCAGACATGAAGAGCTGAACCTCCGATTCGAACGAGTGCTGCTAACAGTAGAGAAAAGGGAGCACAATAGATTCCTTCTTGCCCCAGTAAAGCCCGTGGCAATGGATTACTTTTCAAATCTTGATAAATCAGAGTATAAAGGAAAAGGGTTAAGGTAAAGCCAAAAATCCAAGCGCCATAGGCAATCTCGACTATACCCACCACTGGGTAGGTCAAGCTTGCTACTGCTATCCCCACATAAAGAACTGTCCAACTTGGCGTTGCGTTCGTTCTTGGTTTAGTCTGCACATAATTTTTAGTAAAGTAGATGATTAAACCTACATCCAGTAGAAAGGCAAACCACCACAGAGTTTGCGCTATGATACTCATACTCGTGGGTAAGATTCGCAGTAAGTAGGTTGATAAAATCATCCCCGCCATAGGAAAGGTCGCCATTCCCGATAATAGAGGAGCTTTCTTAAGTTCTTGCTGGCTCTCTTGCCAATCACTAAGATGACTGTATAAAAAATAAAACCATAAAATCAAGCCTGACAAACTAAAGACGTGCGACAATAGCGGAACAGTATCCAATATGAGATTGCCTGCTCCAGCCAATCCCAATAAGCACCCTGAAAAGGCCAAGGGGAGTTTTTTCATGTGAACCTCCAATAGTCATGTTATTATCAGTATAGCATAAAAGCGCTTAAATGAAGGATAAAAAAACGAAGTTTAAAAAAATAAACCTCGTTTTTATTTTCTTTATTGTTAGTTTGTCGCTAGAATATGTCGCAATTGCACTGCACTAGGAGAAACAATTGGCAAAAAGGCGCCTTCATTCCAACGACGTATGAAACCGGATGTCGATTTACTAAAATATCCTCTACCGCCACCAGCTTGTAGTTCTAACAAGAGACTTTTAGCAACAACATCAACAATATCAATTCGTAACTGGAATAGCTCACGCGGATTTCTAACGAAATAAGACTCTTCAGATAGTCCTTGATAGAGAGAATGTCGAATATCATCTAACTGTTCGACCTGATGCTGCCATTCTTCCTTCAAGACACCTCGTTTCCCCAATTCTTTTTCGACTTCTGAGAGTGAACGCTCAGCCAAACCAAAGGCTAAGCCAAATTGGTAGCCTAAAAAGGCTGGACGATTTTGCGCTAAAAATTGATGAGCATCCTTGGATAGAATCCACTCTTCCTTTAAAGATACCTTGTTAAAAGTCAGAGCTGCTGTATTCCCTCCTTGGAGAGAAACAAATTCCAAATCTTCGGAACGACTAAAGTTTTCTGCGTCCGATGGTACAGCTACTACGTAACTTTGACTCGGGTCATCTGCAAATCCTGCTACAAAAATAGTAAGAAAGCGATCCCTACGTGCATTGGTTACCCAAGGAAGTCGGCCTTTTAGGTAATAATTCCCATTTTCTTCAAGAATTCGAACATTTAGTTCTTCTAAGTCAGATAGATACTTGACTGCATTAGATAAGGCCGTAGCGCCTGCATATTCTCCTGATAAGAGTTTTTCCAAGTAAACTTCTTTGAAATAAGCATTATCAGTATGAAGAATATTGTCTATTAAAGTTCGTTGCCCCCATGAAATAAAGGAGGCTGTTAAGGAATGTTGAGCGAGTTCAGCAAGAATATCGATAACATCTTGATCATTTCCACCTAGCCCTCCAAGAACTTTGGGAACCCCTACACGAAAGGCGCCTTCTGCAGCAATTTTCTCAATCAGTTCTTCTCCAGCTTGACATGATTTTTTGTCAATTTCATCAGCGTGCTGGTCTAACCAGCTTAAAAATTCTTCTGAAAAAAATCCCATACTCTACCCTCCTCTTATGCATAAGGTTGCAACTCTGGATTAATCGGTGTATTAGCCAAGTTATTGGCATAATTACAAAGACTTGCTAAACTGACACCGAGAACAACATCCAAGGCATTTTCTTGCGTATAGCCTGCTTCAAGGAATTCTCCAAGAGCTTCATCTCCTACGCGTCCTTTGGTATTGATAACTGCCAAGGTAAACTTAGCTAGGGTATCCAGCTTAGGATCGCTTTCGATTGGAGTGCGATTGCGAAGGGCTTGGAGTAGGTCATCATTCATCTGGATTTGCTTGATAGAAAAGGCTGTGTGACCAGCGACGCAAAAGGCACAACCATTGGTTACAGCTGCCGTGATTTGCACCACTTCGCGCTCTACAGGTGTTAGACTATTGCGACGGTTAATAGCTCCAACAGTTCGATAAGCTTCTAGGGCTGTTGGGGCATTGGCCAAAAGACCGATAAGATTTGGAATATAGCCATTGTTGTCCTTTTGTACCGTTTCAAGAACTTCTTTAACTTCTGCTGGTGCTGATTCTACTGTGTGGATAGTAAATGTTGTCATAAGAGAACCTCTTTTCGTTTTATAATTGAATGATTTCTGCGAAAATCTTACGAAATCTCATCACCCTATTGAACAAATCCTTGTCTTGATTGATGACTCATTAGCTTTTCGTTGACAATAAGTCTAACACAGAATCTATACCTTGCATAATATATATTTTAAATTGCACTGATAAAAAATTTTTATGAAAACAAAAAAATCACACCAGATGTGTGATCATAACTGTTAATTTATCTGATGCTTGTTTCTTAAAACTAAGATAGACTCTACTAGCAAGCAGAAGATAGCCAGGCCAAAACCAGTAAATACTCCAAAATATTCTGTGATAGAACTCATTAGAAAAACAGAGGCAGAAAAGGCCAAGGTAGAGACAACTTCAATAACGGAGTAAACATTCACAAGTTCCTTCTCATCAACCGATTCCTGTAATAATACGCTCTCAGGAACTTCCTTAATCTGAGATAGAAAACCAATTACTAGAGATAGGAATAGAAAGGCAGGTGGATATGGAAATAACACTATCAACAGAGTTACTAGTGCTGTCGCTAACAAAGAAAAGGTCATAGTTTGATATTTATAGGTGACAACTTTCTCAGCTAAACGGAAGATAATAGCTCCTCCCAAGATAATCCCCAAGGAATAAGCTGTATTGACGTAGCCCCAATAGCTTTCTGACTGGTGTAAAATTTCAGTCACAAAAACAAGTAAAACAGAAGATACCCAGATAGCATTGGCTAGAATTTCTAAAAGATTAGCCTGGACAATAAAGCGTAATCTTGATTTTTTAACCACCAGTCTCCAACCTTTTGTAAGCGTCTCAAAACTCGTTTCAGAGGACAACTCTTCTTTTTCTACTAGTGGCAAACCGAACATCATAATCGTAGAAAGTGTAAACAAGGCTAACACAATGAGCAGGCTAGGATTCATTCCTAGACTCGCAAATAAGAAGCCTCCTAAGCCCCAACCAACTAGCTGTACACTTTCACCACTCATTGAGATAGCTGCATTTGCTTTAGCTAAATCTCTTGCATAGCGTGGAACAATTGCATAGGAAACAGGTGCTGCAAAACCATCCAAAATGGAGATTAAAGTGACAATAGCGTATAAAAAAGGGATAGAGATATTTTCAGAATACTTGAGTAGAAAAACCAAAATCGCTAGCAGAATCGTTTTACCCAATTGAGTCAATAAAAGAACACGATTTAAAGCTAATCTCTTCGTTACTAATGGGACAAGGAAACTGGCTAAAAAGGAGGATAGAGCAATCAGAATTGGCACTAGGGACGTTGAAATGACCGAACCAGATAAGACAAACACATTTGCAATCACAATGACTCTAAAAAAGACATCTGCTAGATTCGCAATCCCCTGTGAAACCATTAGTTTTCGAATATCTTTTGACATAAACACCTCCTATTTATTTCTCTTTCGCATATAGATGAAACAAGACATATCAGACCAAAAACAGATTTATGCTGACTATTATACAATAAATAAAAGTGCAAATAAAGGACATCATTAAAAATGTACTATTGAGTTTCATTCATCTTATGACATAAAACAAAAGACTAGCCCTAGAAGTGAAAAAACTAGCATCTCGCAAATAGATGCTAGTCTTATCTAGAAATGGTAATATCAATCTTACATTATTTATCAAAATACTTCTTAGTCTCAGCGATAACGACTGGAGACAAGGCTAAGAGGGCAATCAAGTTTGGTAGAGCCATGAGAGCATTAACAATATCCGCAATGACCCAGACCATATCCAGCTCGATAAACCCTCCCAGCAAGACCATGAGTACAAAGACCACACGATAAAGCCAGATAAAGCGAACGCCAAAGAGAAACTCAAAGCAACGCTCTCCATAATAGTTCCATCCTAAAATCGTGGTAAAGGCAAAAAGTACCAAGAAAACTGTTAAAAGAGCCGGACCAAAATATGAAAAGACTGTTGAGAAGGCTGACTGAGTCAAAGCAACGCCATCTAAATTACCATTCCAAACCCCAGTCACCAAGATGGTCAAACCAGTCAGTGTACAGATAATCAAGGTATCAATAAAGGTACCTGTCATGGAAATCAAACCTTGCTCCACCGGCTCATTTGTCTTGGCTGCTGCAGCTGCAATGGGAGCCGAACCCAAACCAGACTCATTTGAGAAGACCCCACGCGCCACACCATTTTGAATAGCCATCCGAACACTCGCTCCTGCAAATCCTCCTAGTGCAGCAACTGGACTAAAAGCTGATGTGAGAACTAGGGAAAGAGTTGCTGGTATTTTGTCAATATTAACAAAAATGACTGTCAAGGTTCCCAAAATATAGACAATAGCCATAAAAGGAACTACTGTAGTAGAAACTTTCGAAATAGATTTGAGTCCACCAAAAACCGCAATCCCAACAAATATAGAAAGGATCAGAGCAGTAATGGTCGGTGACAAGCTGGTTGTATTTTGTATAGACTCTGTGATGGAGTTGACCTGAGTAAAGGTACCAATACCTAAGAGAGCTACCAAAACACCTGCCAAGGCAAAGAGCATCGCCAAGGGGCGCCACTTTTCTCCCATCCCTAGAAGGATATAGTGCATCGGTCCTCCTGCGATAGCGCCATTTTCATCCTTACTCCGATATTTGACAGCAAGTAGTCCTTCTGCATACTTGGTTGCCATTCCAAAGAAAGCAGCCACCCACATCCAGAAGAGGGCACCAGGACCTCCCACCTTGATGGCTGTTGCCACCCCGATGATATTTCCCGTACCAACAGTTGCTGCTAAGGCTGTACACAAGGCAGCAAAGCTCGAAACATCACCATGTCCCTTATCTTTGGTAAAAATAAGCTGGAAGGCCTTAGGGAGACGCAAAATTTGTAAAAGTCCTAAACGAAGAGTCAAGTAAATCCCTGTACCAACCAATAAGATCAAAAGGGGTGGTCCCCATACAAAAGCGTCTATTTCTTTTAGCAAATTTAACATGCATTTCTCCTATCTATTCAACCCCAAAAGAAAGAGTACATGCTAGAAACATGTACTCTGGAATGCATCGATAAATGCCAAAAAGCGCTCTATCATTGCTCTGTCCTTTTACCTGAGAGTTTGAGCAGTTGCCTGCCTTGCCCCTTCGGTGCCTTTACGGTCTCTCCAGAGTTCCGTCCATTTACAGTCATGAAAAATCAAACGATTTTCCACTTCTATTAAACTTCATTCGGTGTTGTATGTAATTTTTATTTATTTTACAAGAAAAAACAAAACTTGTCAATTGTTTTCAGAAAAAATTATTAAATTTTCATTCGTTTCGCATTATCCCTTAAAGGTAACGATAGTTGCGCCAGATCCACCTGCATTTTGTGGTGCATAGCCAAAGCTCTTGACTTGCTTGTTTCTTTGTAAGTATTTGGTTACTCCTTCACGGATGACTCCTGTACCGATACCATGGATGATATCAACTTGGGCCATATTGTTGAGCAGGGCTTGGTCGATAAAGGCATCCAAGGCTTCCATAGCTTCCTCGTAGCGTTTGCCACGAAGGTCTAGTCGAGCCTGTGGGCCTTTGCCTGCTGCACGTTTGACGACGTTGACTTGTTTCTTCTTGACTGGTGCTTCTTGCTGAGCCTGAACCAAGTCAAACTCTTTTTCTTCAAGCGTCATCTTAATCAAGCCAACCTGTGCTTCCCAACGACCATCCTTGAGTTGATTGGTCAAGGTACCACGTTGACCATAGCTTAAAACGATAATATCATCTCCAACTTTTGGAGCTCGTTTTTTCTTAGCCTTTTGGAGGACCTTGTTTTTAGAAAGGTCAACTTTTTCAGGTGCTAATTTTTTGAGATTAGCTTTGGCTTCGATAATCTCGTGCGGTTTCAGTTGAGATTTACTGTGAAGATTTTTTAAAATATCGTCACTTTCAGCCAGAGCCAAGTCAACAATCTCAGCAGCTTGCTCACGCGCCTTATTGAGTTCAGTTTCCTTTTCACGATTGAGCTCGTTATAAAGTTTTTTAAGGGCACGATTCATCTTGAGGTTTTCTTGCTCGACTTGACGAATATTCTCAAGACGTTTCCGGCTTTCAAGTGTCTGCTCTTCCAACTGCTCAATAATGCGATTGACATCATTGTCTTGGTCAATTTGCTTACTAGCGTCACCTACAATGACATCTGACAAACCTAGACGTTTAGCAATCTCAAAGGCATTGCTTCGACCTGGAACTCCCTGCATAAAGCGATAGGTTGGGCGCAGGCTAGCTGTATCAAATTCCATGCTTGCATTTTGAACATAGGCCGTTTCAATACCATAAGCTTTTAGTTCAGGATAGTGAGTGGTTGCCATGGTCTTAACTTGCCGCAAACGCAAGTCTTCTAGGATTGACATGGCAAGGGCTGCACCTTCTTGGGGATCTGTTCCTGCTCCAAGCTCATCAAGAAGCAAGAGCGAGTTTTGATTGACCTTACCAAGAATATCTACGATATTAGTCATGTGACTAGAGAAGGTTGACAGACTTTGCTCAATGGATTGTTCGTCTCCGATATCTGCGAAAATCTCCTCGAAAATCCCTACTCGACTGCCCTTATCGGCTAGAATTGGCAGACCAGACTGGGCCATCAACTGCGTCAAACCTAAAGTCTTCAGCATGATGGTCTTACCACCAGTATTGGGACCAGTGATGACAATAGCTGTTAGATCCTGACCAAAATGCACATCATTGGCAACAGCATTCTTCACCAAGGGATGACGAACGTGAAGAAGTTGAATCTCCTGTCCCTCAGATACTTGAGGTACTACTGCCTCCGTCTCTTGGATAAATCGGACCTTAGCACGAATTAGGTCCAAATGTCCAATAATCCAAGCATCATTGGCGATTTCAGCTGCATGAGGTCTTACTCTTTCAGAGAGTTCTTGGAGGATGCGCATCATCTCATAGCGTTCGTCTGCACGAAGACTTGCGATTTCTTCACTTAGCTTGACTACTTCACGCGGTTCGATATAGACAGTATTACCACTAGCAGAGATATCATGAACGACCCCAGCAATCTTATTACGATAGGTATTCTTGACTGGAAGGACTTGGCGACCATTTCTACTTGCGATGATACCTTCAGTCAACATCTGTGACTTTTGCTTGAGAAGGTCTTGCAAGACATCTCTGACTTGACTTTCACTATCATGGATCTTTCGACGGATTCGTGCCAAGTCCTCACTAGCAAAGTTCTCAATAAATCCAGCTTCGTTGATGGCTTGTAAATTTCCTTGTAAATGTGGAAAATCATGAAGTTTCTCAAACCAACTTGCCAGGTGATCCAAACGTACATTTTCAAGATTGTCATAGAAATTCTTCAACTCACGACTGGCAAATATGACACGCTTGAGAAGGAGAAATTCCTCGATGTTGAGGTCAGCACCCATCTCCAAACGTTTGCTAGTTGCAACAATGTCTTTTGTTCCCGAAATACTGAAATGAGGATGTTCGACAAAGAGTTCTTGCATTTCCTTCATCTCTGCAAAAGTTTGCTTAATCTTGTCTCCTTTATCAGTCGGAGCAAGTTCTTTCAACTGCACTAGTCCTTGCTCGGTCAAAAGATGAGGTTCAAATAAAGCCTTAACCTTATTAAATTCTAATGTTTCTAGTATCTTTTTATTCATTTTCTTTTCCTTCGTAATGAGCGAACGTTTTTTTTAATTCTCACTCTTTTCAAAAAGGCTCCTAAACTATTGAAATTGTAAACAAAAGGCTAGGAATAGTTCCCGCCCTTTTATCCGATTATTTTGGTTACCCAGAGTTGTTTAATCACATGACTAGTGATGGGAACACTCTGGATAATATGTTTAGCTACAAAACTGTTTTCAAGTGAATTTTGAACAATTTGTAAAGGAACAGTCGCAAGAATAGTCAGTATCATCTGGAGAACAAATAAGGTCACAGCCAGAGATAAAACACCTGCACCTATACGGAAATATTGGCCCTCTAGCTTTTTAGTCGGTAGAAGATTAAGAAAGAGACCCACCAAACGACCAATGCAATAAAATATAGTAAAGGCTAAGAGGTAACCAATCCCTGCATAAAAGACCTTGTCCAGTTGGAAAAGTTGATTGGATGGGAAAAAGAAGGTTCCCTGCCCTTCCTGTGGACTTGCATATGGGATCAACAAATCAAATTGTTTCCCTAAAGATTGATAAAAATTTCCTGCAAGAAGAGCTGAAATCACAGTTGCTACAAAATAGTAAATCTGTAAAACAAAACCTCTACGATAACCGATATAAAAGCTCCATGCAAGAACCAATAAGAGAAGGACGGAAATCATAGGGAATCCTCAATCTTGCTCTGTTCTTGTTTAGTCGCTACAACTTGATGACGAAGGGCGTCTAATTCTTGTTCCTTATCATCAAATTCAATCTCACGGCTGAGTTGAGTTGACAAGCTATTGACTGCTAATAAAATAGCGATTGTCTCATCATCCGCTCCAGGCATCTGCTCTTTAATTGCTTCATATTTTTCTGTTGCGACCTTGGCAATTTCCTCCATAAAGAGGTTGTCATGCTCAGTTGTTAGGGTCAATGTTTTTTTTCCGAATGTAAACTTGTATCGATTTAAATTTGCCATAAAATTCACCTCACGATATTATACCAAATTTCACTAAGTTTGTCAGTTTTTACCAATTCTACGGCTTTTATGGTACAATAAGAATTATGGCAAGTATTACATTAACTCCGAGCGAAAAGGAAATCCAAGCCTTTGTTCAGAAATATGAACAAGCACTGATTCCTAGTAAAAATCCTTATATTCGCTATTTTTTGAAGCTTCCGCAGACAAGTGTTTCCATCTACACATCAGGAAAAGTGCTCTTGCAAGGAGAAGCTGCTGAACGTTACGCCAGCTTTTTTGGTTATCAGGTCAGCCCAGTAGCTAGTGGACAAAACTTTCCGATGATTGGAACTGACGAAGTAGGAAATGGTTCCTACTTTGGTGGTCTGGTTGTAGTAGCATCCTTTGTGACTCCTGACCAGCATGACTTTCTGCGAAAATTAGGTGTAGGGGATTCTAAGACTCTAACAGACCAAAAGATTCGTCAGCTTGCTCCTCTGCTTAAGGAAAAAATTCAGCACCAAGCTCTACTGCTTTCTCCAAGCAAGTATAATGAAGTCATCGGTGAGCGCTACAATGCCGTTTCTGTCAAGGTAGCCCTGCACAATCAAGCCATTTTTCTCCTTCTCCAAAAGGGAGTCCAGCCAGAAAAGATTGTGATCGATGCCTTTACTAGTGCCCAAAACTATGAGAAGTACTTAAAAAATGAAGCCAATCACTTTTCTAACCCAGTCAGTCTGGAGGAAAAAGCAGAAGGCAAATACTTAGCAGTCGCAGTAAGCTCTATCATTGCGCGTGATCTCTTTCTGGAAAATTTAGAAAATCTGGGTAGAGAACTTGGTTATCAACTTCCAAGTGGGGCTGGAACGGCTTCTGATAAGGTAGCTAGCCAAATCCTTCGTGCCTATGGTATGCAGGGACTCAACTTCTGCGCCAAACTACACTTTAAAAATACTGAAAAAGCAAAAAAAATGCTAGAAAGGTAAATCATGAAATATTTAAAATCATTTTTAAAAGAGTGGGGAGTTATCTTCCTACTTATTACACTTGTAGGTCTTAGCCGCCTCTTTCTCTGGAGCAATGTCCGCGTAGAAGGACATTCTATGGATCCTACCCTGGCAGATGGAGAAATCCTCTTTGTAGTTAAACATCTCCCAATCAATCGTTTTGATATTGTGGTTGCTCATGAAGACGATGGGAACAAGGATATCGTTAAACGGGTCATTGGTATGCCAGGAGATACTATCCGTTACGAAAGCGACAAGCTCTATATCAATGGTCAAGAAACTGATGAGCCCTATTTAGCAGAATACCTTAAGCGTTTCAAGGAAGATAAACTCCAAAGCACTTATACTGGAACTGGTTGGGATGGTAAAAAGGGAGAATACTTTAGAACTTTAGCTCAAAAGGCTCAGGCCTTTACCCTAGATGTTAATTACAACACTAGCTTTACCTTCACTGTTCCAGAGGGGGAATATCTCCTACTGGGAGATGACCGTCTGGTATCTAGCGACAGTCGACATGTTGGTACCTTTAAGGCAAAAGATATCATCGGAGAAGCCAAATTCCGCTTCTGGCCACTCAAGCGTATCGGAACATTTTAAAAACTAGGAAGAGGCCGAGAATTATCCATCTCAGCCTCTTCTCATTCTATTTTGACTAAATCTGGGATAAATTTTCTCAGATACTATTGTAAGGAATTTTATGGAAGTTTATTTTTCAGGCACCATTGAACGCATTATTTTTGAAAATGTTAGCAATTTTTTCCGTATTTTACTTCTAGATATTGATGATACCAATGCTGAAGACTTTGATGATTATGAAATCATTGTCACAGGTACTATGGCTGATATCATCGAAGGGGAAGAATATACTTTTTGGGGACAAATCGTCCAACACTCCAAGTATGGTGAACAACTACAAATGACTCGCTATGAGAGAGCCAAGCCGACTAGTAAGGGCTTAGTCAAGTATTTCTCCAGCAGTCATTTTAAGGGAATTGGACTCAAAACAGCTCAAAAAATCGTGGATATCTACGGTGAAAACACTATTGACAAAATTTTAGAAAATCCAGACAAGCTCCAGTCTATCTCTGGCCTCTCTGCTAAAAACCGTGAAGCCTTTGTCTCAACCCTTCGTCTTAATTACGGAACAGAGATGGTCTTAGCCAAACTGGCTAATTACGGCATCCCAAATAAGCTAGCCTTTCAAATCCAAGACTTCTACAAGGAAGAAACGCTAGAGATTGTCGAGAACTATCCCTATCAACTGGTCGAGGATATCAAGGGTTTGGGATTTACCATCGCTGACCAATTGGCCCAAGAACTGGGAATTGAAAGCCAGGCTCCTGAGCGCTTCCGTGCGGGTCTTATCCATAGTCTCTTTCAAGGTTGCATGGAGACGGGAGATACCTATATGGAAGCTAGGGACTTGTTGGAGCAAACCCTCAACCTTCTTGAATCCTCCCGGCCAGTCGAACTAGATCCGAGTCAAGTCGCCCAAGAACTTGCTTATCTGATTGAAGAAGATAAGGTCCAGCAAATTGATACCAAAATCTTTGATAATAGTCTCTTTTTTGCAGAAGAAGGGATTCGTAGCCATCTCATCAGAATCCTCGAAAAAGGTCAGAGTAAAAAACAGGATCTAGAAACCATCCAAGAGCATATCACAAGTGTTGAGGAAGAACTGGGGATTGAGTATGATAGCATTCAAAAACAGGCCATCTGCGATGCTATCCAAAACAAGGTCTTTATCCTTACAGGTGGACCTGGTACTGGTAAGACAACTGTTATCAATGGCATTATCGCTGTCTATGCTCTTTTGGAAGGACTGGACCTCAAGAAAAAGAGCAATCTACCCATTCTCCTAGCTGCTCCAACTGGTCGCGCAGCCCGTCGCATGAACGAATTGACAGGTCTACCAAGCGCTACCATTCACCGCCACCTGGGCATGACTGGAGATGACGACACTAGCCATCTGGAAGATTATCTGGATGCTGACTTTATCATCGTGGATGAATTCTCCATGGTAGATACTTGGCTGGCCAACCAGCTCTTCTCCAACATCTCTTCAAACAGTAAAATTCTCATCGTGGGTGATAGCGACCAGCTGCCTTCTGTCAGTCCTGGTCAAGTCCTAGCAGATTTACTCCAGATACCAACCATCCCTCAAACACGTTTGGAAAGAATCTACCGTCAGAGCGAAGAATCAACCATCGTCACTCTTGCAAGTCAGATTCGCCAGGGAATATTACCTGCAGATTTTACCCAGAAAAAAGCAGACCGCTCCTACTTTGAAATCGCTAGTAACCATATCCCTGCTAGCATTGAAAAAATCCTAGGTGTTGCTATCAGAAGTGGCATTCCTGCTCGCGACATTCAGGTTCTTGCCCCTATGTACCGTGGAACTGCTGGTATTGATGCCATCAACCAGCTCATGCAAGACCTCCTTAATCCTCCACAAAAAGACCAGCTTAGCTTTGAAGCTCCTCAGTGTCACTATCGAACAGGAGATAAGGTTATCCACCTAGTTAACGATGCAGAGGTCAATGTCTTTAACGGAGACTTAGGCTATATCACAGACTTGATTCCAGGAAAATACACCGAGTCCAAGCAGGATGAGATTGTCATCGATTTTGATGGCAACGAGGTTTCCTATCCTCGAAATGAATGGTACAAGATTCGTTTAGCCTATGCTATGAGTATCCACAAGTCTCAGGGGAGCGAGTTTCCTGTCGTTATTCTACCTATCACTAGTGCAAGCAAGCGCATGTTAGAGCGTAATCTCATCTACACTGCTATCACTCGGGCCAAAAGCAAGCTGATCCTACTAGGCGAAATACAGGCCTTTGACTATGCAACTCAACATATCGGAACAGCTCGTAAGACCTATCTGATTGAACGTTTCGCTGACCTAATGCAGAACCCCGAGGAAACAAACCAACTTGCTACCGATACTGCCATCTCAACAGACACTGAACAATCCTATATTCTAACCGAAGACAACTGGTCTAATATTCCAGCCATGATTGGGATTAGCCAAGAAGACCTGCAGGAATTTTTCGGAAAATAAAGTACAAGAAAACCCACCGAATCCGGTGGGCTTTTATCTTGTAAAGATTATTTTACTGTTGCAGTGCTTGTGATCAATTCAACAGCTTTTTTCACTGCGATATCGTGTTTCAACATTTCAGCTGAAAGCAAGCTTTGTACTTGTGCAACTTCCATGTTGTAGTCTGCAGCCAACTGCTCGATTTCTTTTTGGATTTCTTCTTCTGAAGCGTCAAATCCTTCAGCTTTCGCAACTGCTTCGATAACAAGGTTAGTCTTCGTACGTGACTCAGCTTCTGCTTCGTATTGTTTGTGAAGGTCTTCTTGAGTAGTTCCAGTGATTTGGAAGTACATGTCAGGGTTGATACCTTGACGTTGCAAGTTTCCAAGGAATTCATTTACTGAACGGTGAACTTCTTCGTGAATCATTTCTTCTGGAAGTTCTACGATTTCAGCATTTTCAACTGCTTTATCGATCGCTGCACCTTCAACTGCATCCTTGTATGCTTCTTCTTTAGCAGCAGCCAATTCGTTGCGGTATTTTTCTTTCAATTCAGCAAGTGTTTCAACTTCTTCATCAATATCTTTTGCAAGCTCATCGTCAAGAGCTGGAACTTCTTTAGCTTTTACTTCATGGATAGTTGTCACGAATTTAGCTTCTTTACCAGCAAGGTCTTCTGCTTGATAATCTTCTGGGAATGTTACGATAACGTCTACAGTTTCACCAGCTGAGTGTCCAACCAATTGATCTTCGAAACCAGGGATAAATTGACCTGAACCAAGTCCAAGTGAGAAGTTTTCACCTTTTCCACCGTCAAATTCAACACCGTCGATAGAACCAACGAAGTCGATGACAACAGTGTCGCCGTTTTCAGCAGCAGCTTCTTTGATAACCAATTCAGCCAAGTTGTTGCGTTCGCGTTCGATACGCTCTTCAACGTCAGCATCTGTTACTTCTTTTTCTACATCAACTGATACTTCAAGGTTTTTGTAGTCACCCAATTTTACTTCAGGTTTTGTAACGACTTCAGCAGTGATAACCCAGTCTTGACCTTTTTCCATTGAAGTTACATCAATTTTTGGTTGAGCAACCACTTCAAGACCAGCTTCTTTTACAGCTGCTTCATAAGCGTTTGGCAAAAGAGCGTTCATAACGTCTTGGTAAAGTGACTCTTCACCAAATTTTTTGTCGAAGATAGGACGTGGAAGGTGACCTTTACGGAAACCTGGAACATTAAGAGATTTCTTCACTGAGTTGAAGACACGATCCAATTCTGGTTTGATTTGGTCTTGAGAGATAGTGAAAGTCAAGACACCACGGTTTGTTTCTTTGTTTTCAAATGATACAGACATTCTGTCATTTCTCCTTAAAATTTTTTTAAATACAGTCTATTATATCATATACTAGTAACTTTTTTCAAGTCAGAACCGAGTTTTCAGTACTGTTTGAAATACTTGTTGGCTTCTTTGATACTAAGTTCAGCCATTCTTTCCTTGTTTTTTTCGATGAAAGTTGCTACCCATTCTGGATTGGTCTTAGAGTAGTCTCTCAGAGTCCAGCCGATGGCTTTATTGATAAAAAATTCTGTCTGGTCCAGATTGTTTAGTAGGATTTTTTCCATCAGTCGGACATTCGTTTTTTCTTTTCTTAACAACTGGTGATCAATAGCGACTCGTCTCAGCCAGATATTGTCTGATAGGCTCCATTGGAGGATTATTTTCTCCAGTTCTGGCTTGTCATACACCAAACTCCCTACTACTCGATCTAGAATATCTATCGTATCCCACCAAGACTTGGTCACGACCAGACGCTCAAGCTTAGGCAAATCGCTCTCTGTTAGATAAGATTGCATAGCTTTCAAATAGTTGGCGCCCATATACTGGTATTCTCTTGGCTCCTTTTCCCAGCAAGTGTCCACAAAATCCCAATCGATAATCTTTGTTTTTTTCTCGCTTGGAAAGTATTTTCTATAGAGCGCATTTCTTTCAGATACCGCAATATCTAGAAAGGAAAATTGTTGGCGCATATAGGCTTCCATAGGCCCTGCCTTTTTCGGATTTTTTACTGCTTCTAGTTCCACAAGTAAATTTGCTAAACTCATCTAAAAATCCTCATGCCCTACCAAGTGATGTTGAAAGGCATAGACTGCCGCCTGGGTACGGTCACTAACCTGAA
>CAUSCX010000037.1:0-16132 GCA_963530385.1 uncultured Streptococcus sp.
TGGTATAATAGAGTGATGTTATTGTACCAATAAGGAGAATTATGGTCAACTATCCTCATAAACTTTCATCAAAAAAAAAACAACAAGTCACCTCACAAACTAAAAATTTCGCAAATCGTGGGATGACCTTTGAAAAGATGATCAATGCTACAAACGAGTATTATCTGACACACGGTTTGGCTGTTATCCACAAAAAACCAACTCCTGTTCAGATTGTCCGCGTAGACTATCCTCAGCGTAGTCGTGCTAAGATTGTTGAAGCTTATTTTAGACAAGCATCAACTACCGATTATTCTGGAGTTTATGAAGGGTTTTACATCGATTTCGAAGCCAAGGAAACCAAGCAAAAACATGCGATTCCGATGAAGAACTTCCATCCTCATCAGATTCGGCATATGGAACAAGTCCTTGATCAAAAAGGGATTTGCTTTGTCCTTCTTCATTTTTCTTCTTATCAAGAAACGTATTTATTGCCGGCACTTGACCTCATCCGTTTTTATCATCAGGATATGGGTAAAAAGTCAATGCCGCTTGACTATATCAAAGAATTCGGTTATGTGATTGAGCAGTCTGCTTTTCCACAAATTCCTTACCTTGATACAGTCAAACAACATTTACTAGGTGGTAAAACAATATGAACAAACAAACTATCTTACGCATCGCTAAATACCTCGGCATTGGTGTAATTAGCTTATTTATCGCAGCTTTCCTACTTGGTGGTGGTGTCTTTCTTTACTATGCAAACAAGGCTCCTGAACTTTCCGAGAGCAAACTTGTTGCAACTACATCAAGTAAAATTTATGATAGCAAAAATGAACTAATCGCAGATTTAGGTGCTGAACGTCGTGTCAATGCTCAAAGTAGTGACATTCCTACTGATCTTGTCAATGCGATTGTCTCTATCGAGGATCACCGTTTCTTTAACCATAGAGGAATTGATAGCATTCGTATAGCAGGAGCTTTCCTTCGTAACCTTCGAAGCAATAGCGGTCTTCAAGGTGGATCGACTTTGACTCAGCAGTTGATAAAATTGACCTACTTCTCAACATCAACAGCTGATCAAACCCTATCCCGTAAAGTTCAAGAGGCTTGGTTAGCTATCCAGCTAGAGCGAACTGCAACTAAACAAGAAATATTGACCTATTACGTCAATAAGGTCTACATGTCAAATGGTAACTATGGTATGCAGACTGCTGCAGAGAACTACTATGGTAAGGATCTCAAAGATTTGTCCATTCCACAGCTAGCACTCTTAGCAGGTATGCCACAGGCTCCAAACCAATACGATCCTTATTCTCATCCTGAAGCTGCTCTTGAAAGACGAAACCTTGTTTTGTCAGAAATGCAAAGGCAAGGATACCTTACAGCCGAACAATATGAAACAGCCATCAATACTCCAATCACAGATGGACTTCAAAGTCTAAAATCTCTTAATAGCTATCCACAGTACATGGATAACTATCTTAAAGAGGTTATTGATCAAGTAGAACAAGAGACAGGTTATAATCTATTAACAACAGGTATGGAAGTCTATACAAACGTCGACCAAGAGGTACAAAAACACCTTTGGGACGTCTATAACACTGATCAATACGTAAACTATCCTGATGATGATATCCAAGCAGCTTCTACTATCGTTGATGTATCAAATGGTAAAGTTATTGCCCAACTCGGATCTCGTCACCAAGCTAGCAATGTATCCTTTGGTACTAACCAAGCAGTGGAAACAAACCGTGACTGGGGTTCAACTATGAAACCAATTACGGACTATGCACCTGCACTTGAGTACGATATCTATGACTCAACTGCTTATATGCTTAAGGATGCACCATATAACTTTCCAGGTACTAGCACTCCAGTCTACAACTGGGATCGTGGCTATTATGGTAACATCACTCTTCAAACTGCTATCCAACAATCTCGTAACGTACCAGCAGTTGAAACTCTCGATAGAGTTGGACTCGATAAAGCCAAAAAATTCTTAAACGGACTTGGCATTGATTATCCAACCATGGTATATGCAAACGCAATTTCAAGTAATACGACTGAATCAGGTAAACAGTACGGTGCAAGTAGTGAAAAAATGGCTGTCGCCTATGCTGCATTTGCTAACGGTGGTATCTATCACAAACCAATGTATATCAATAAAGTTGTCTTTAGCGACGGTAGTTCAAAAGAGTTTTCTGATCAAGGTACTCGTGCTATGAAAGAAACAACCGCCTATATGATGACAGAAATGATGAAAACAGTATTATACTCTGGTACAGGTCGAGACGCTTATATTTCATGGCTTCCACAAGCAGGTAAAACTGGTACATCAAACTACACTGATGAAGAGATTGAAAACCACATTAAAACAAGTCAATTTGTTGCTCCGGATGAAATGTTTGTTGGTTATACCCGTAAATATTCAATGGCAGTCTGGACTGGTTACTCAAACCGCCTTACTCCAATCGTTGGTGATGGCTTTACCGTTGCCACTAGTATCTATCGTTCTATGATGCAGTATCTAGCAGAGGAAGATCATCCTGATGACTGGACAATGCCAGAAGGACTTTATAGAAGCGGTGATTACGTCTTCAAGAATGGTGCACGTAGCAACTGGATTCCACAATCAACTCAAGCAAGTTCGACAACAGAGAGCTCTAGCTCAAGTTCAACTTCAACAACTGAAAGTGAAAGCTCTTCAAACGAAAATACGAATGGTACTCCTAATCCAAATGCAACGCAACCAAACTCATCTGCAAATTCTCAACAACAAAACCAACCCCAACAAAATCCACGAAGACAGCAATAAAATATAGAAAAAACTGAGAATAACACCTCAGTTTTTTCTATATAGTTTATATCAAACTTTTTAAAAATATGTAGAGAAACAACTGAACAGGTTAAATACCTCAATCGCAACCTTATCCCAAACACATGATAAATAGTCGGGAAAACTGTTTAATATTATAGATAAAAGATACCTTATGTTTACGTAGATTATCTATGAACGGGGCGTGACTTAGAAAGTCTAATCTACTACTTCAATGCAGGGATTAAACCAATAATCAACATGCTAAACTAAAGTATCAGGAAGGGTATCAAAAGGCCAGACTTTTTGTCCGGCCTCTTTTTTATTATTTCACATGATTTGCAAGGTCTTCTTGCGCTTTTTTATTAGATTCTTCTTTTTCTTTCTTCCATTTATCTTGAGCTTTTTGATATTCATCAGCAGTTACTGGCTTATCTTGAAGTTCAAGGTATTTGTACAAGAGGGCTTCACTTGTTCCCTTGTTACCTGAGTAAGCAAATGGAAGTGTGAATGGCACCATCTTAGACAACATTGGTCGTCCAGTTTGAGAAGTCGTTGGAATAATCAAAGCACTATCTGTCAACCAAGCTTGAGCAGCAGCATATTTATCATAACGTTTTGAAACGTCAGTGTCTTCATTTCCAGCTTCAACAACCATCTTTTCGTAATCTTCCAAACCAACTTGTTTGGCAGCTGCATTGTTTGTGCCTGAATCAAATCCTAGGTAAGTCTTAGTATTTTCACCTACTGATGGTTTGATGATATCAAGGTATGTAGATGGGTCGATGTAGTCTGGAGACCAACCAACGTTATCTGAAAGGTCCCAATCTTCACCGGCAGCCGTTTCAGCAAAGTAAGTAACATTGAGGACTTCATCTTTTTGAAGTTGTTGAATGTCAATGACAACATTGTCAGTTCCTAACGTTGCTTCAAGTGATTGTTTCAATGATTGAACACGTTGAACTTTTGTAGTATTGGTTTGGTCAACTGGCATATCCAAGTGGATTGGGAATTGAACACCCTCTGCTTGGAGAGCTGTCTTAGCCTTAGCAAATTCTGCTTTCGCTTTTTCAGGATTGTAAAGACCATCTTGAGCGTCATCTAGATTGATATCTTTCCACTCATCACCATAGGTCACCAATTTTTCTTTAACTAATTCACCAAAGTTTTTACCATCTGCTTGAACAAATGTTGGTGGTACGAACAAGTTACGAAGGAGTTTTGTTGCTCCGCTTGCTCCATTAACTTGAGAAGCATAGGCTGTTCTATCAAAACCAAAGGCGATGGCTTGACGGAAGTCTTTGTTAAGGAGAGCTTTCTTAGTTGAAGTCTTTTGCTCGTCTGTAGTCTTAGAAGTATATTTGTAAGACTGACGGTCAATATTTGTACCAACTAAGAAGGTTGAAGAATCTTGTGGTGTATAAACGATATTGTCTTTAAACTCTTTTTCAAGTTCAGAGTAGCTTCCACTTGTTGGGAAGAGACGAGCCATTGAGAAACCACCATCTTTAAAGGTTTCTGCAAGTTTGTTATTATCTTGACCATCCCAGAATGAAAGTTTTACTTTATCAATATGAACATTGTCCTTATCCCAGTAGTTTGGATTCTTTTCAAATTCTACTGAAGATTTTGCTACCAATGATTTCAACAAGAAAGGACCATTATAAAGGATACTGCTTGGATCTGTTGCTTTAGCAAAGTCACTTCCTTTAGAAGTAAGAAATTCTTCATTGACTGGTGCAAGAATTCCCATGGTTGTCTTAGAGTTCCAGAAGCTTTCTGGTTTGTTCAAAGTGTATTGAACTGTTTGATCATCTACAGCCTTAATTCCAACTTCTGAGAAATCTTTAACTTCACCTTTTACATAAGCATCCAAACCTTTAATAGATTCTTGAACAAGATAAAGGGCTTCTGACTTATTGTCAGCCGCATACTTAAGACCTGTTACAAAGTCTTGCGCTTTAACTGGTGCATACTCTTCGCCTTCAGAAGTGTACCACTTAGCATCTTTACGGATTGTGTAAGTGTAAGTCAACCCGTCTTTAGACACTGACCAATCTTCTGCCAAAGATGGCACGAAGTTACCGTAGCGGTCATTCTCCATCAAACCATCAACGACATTACTTGTGATATTAGCAACCGCAGCCTTACCAGTTGTCAGATAGTTGAGGCTGTCTGGATCTGTTTCATAAACATAAGAAAAAGTTTTCTCACCCTTTGCACTAGAGCCTGAGCCTGAACAAGCTGCCAAAACACCTGACGCTAACAGAGTCACTCCTGCTAGGGCCATTACTTTTGAAAATTTCATAATAAACTCCTTTTTGACTTTTTATACATTATAGTCCCTTTTCAGCCAAGTGTCAATACAATTTTCAGAATTTTTCCAATTGAATTGAAAACAATTGCCATTTTAAAATTATTTTTTACAATCAGTCACTTTTATGGCATTCATATTTGAAAAATCTCTTTGTTAGCAGTTTTCAAGTAAATCTTTATGATATAATGAAAGGAGAAAATTGAAAGGAAATACCATGTCAAAAGAAGTTATTGTTGAAAGTTTTGAACTGGATCACACCATTGTTAAAGCACCGTATGTCCGTTTAATCGGAGAAGAAACAGGTCCTAAGGGAGATATCATTTCTAACTTTGATATTCGCTTGGTTCAACCAAATGAAGACTCTATCCCTACTGCTGGTCTTCATACAATCGAGCACCTCTTAGCCAAACTCATCCGTACTCGCATTGACGGGATGATTGATTGTTCACCATTTGGATGTCGTACAGGCTTCCATATGATTATGTGGGGACGTCATACTAGCGCAGAAATCGCTGCTGTCATCAAGGATTCACTAAAGGAAATCGCTGAGACTACAACTTGGGAAGATGTCCCAGGGACTACCATTGAATCTTGTGGCAACTACAAGGATCATAGCCTTTTCTCTGCTAAGGAATGGGCAAAATTGATTCTTGAACAAGGAATCTCAGATGATGCCTTTGAGCGTCATGTCATTTAACACAAAAGAACCAGCTTTTCAGCTGGTTCCTTTTTTGATTCGCAAAACTTTGATTTAGGCTTTTTCACGAATGACCAAGACACCATCTTCCATGTCGGCTTCAAGGTGTTTAGCATCAAGATTATCCAAGTGGAAGTCTGTTACTTTGTCACGGATTTGTTGTTCAACTACTCGACGGAGTGGACGAACACCCATGACTTCATCATAACCTTCTTCAGTCATGTATTCTTTAGCTGCATCGCTCACTGCCAAGTCGATTTCTTTCTTAGCAAGTGTCTTATTGACATCAATCAACATCAAATCCACAATCTTAGAAAGATCTTCCTTGCTCAAGTGTGAGAATTCGATAACAGCATTGAAACGGTTGAGGAACTCTGGACGGAAGTATGGTTTCAAACGATCCATTAGCTCTGGTTTGTCCGCATCTTCTGTCAAGTTGGCTTCATAACCAAAGCCAGCATTTGAAGTTGCGATAATCACTGTATTCTTGAAGTTTACAGTGTTACCTTGACCGTCTGTCAAACGACCATCATCCAATACTTGAAGAAGAAGAGTGATCACTTGAGGATCTGCCTTTTCAATCTCATCAAGAAGGACGATTGAGTATGGATTACGACGAACACGTTCAGTCAATGTATTGTTGTTGTCATCGTAACCAACATAACCTGCAGTAGTACCAATCAATTTAGAAACGGCTGTACGGTCGCTGTATTCAGACATATCCAAACGAATGATGGCATCTTTCGTTCCGAACATATCAAGAGCCAATTGTTTAGCCAACTCAGTCTTCCCAACACCAGTAGGACCTACAAAGAGGAAGCTACCGATAGGACGGTTTCCTTCGTCAAATCCTGCACGATTACGACGGATGGCACGTGCTACTGCTTCAACAGCCTTATCTTGACCGATAACCTTAGTTTGCAAACGATGATCCATATCTTTCAAGCGTTCGATATCGGTTGCACCCATTTGAGATACTGGAATACCAGTCATCCGTTCAACAGACTCAGCTATGTCATTGACAGTTGCAGTAACCTTATGATCTTCTGTATGGTTGGCAATTTTCTTTTCAAGTTCTTCAATACGAATTTTTGCATTTAATGCCGCTTCATAATCCTCTTTAGCAGCTGCAGCTTCTTGTTTAGCTTTTTCTTCTTCAATTTCATGCTCTACAGCATGTACATCTGTCACTGGGTGTTGTGCTGCCAAGTGAGCAGCTGTTACATCGACTAGGTCAATAGCCTTATCAGGCAAGCTACGTTGAGGAATATATTGTACTGAGTAATCAACTGCCGCTTTCAAAACTTCATCTGGCAAGATAACATTATGGTGTTGTTGATAGAGATCACGAATCCCTTGAAGAATTTTGAAAGTATCTTCAGCAGACGGAGCATTAACCTTCACTTCATTAAAGCGACGAGCAAGTGCAGCGTTCTTCAAGATAGTGTTACGATATTCATCCTGTGTTGTTGCACCAATCACTGTCAATTCACCACGTGAAAGAGCTGGTTTTAAGATATCAGCAAGACCTTTAGATCCTTGACCATCACCTGTGCTACCTGCACCCAGGATTTGATGGATTTCGTCGAAGAAGAGGATAACATTTCCAGCTTCTTTGACTTCGTTTACCAAATTTTGAATATTTTCTTCAAAGCTACCACGATATTGAGTACCAGCTTCAAGACCTGAAATATCAATAGAGATAATTTCTTTATTCTTGATTGCTGCTGGAACATCACCATTTACGATAGCTTGAGCCAAACCTTCAACTACTGCTGTTTTACCGACACCAGCATCACCTACAAGGACTGGGTTGTTCTTAGTACGACGAGAAAGAATTTCAGAAGTTTCTTGGATTTCTTTATTACGTCCAATCACTGGGTCCAAATTACCTTCACGAGCTTCAGCTGTTAAGTTACGTCCAAGTTTTGCAAGAATCCCATCTTGTTTCATGGCTTTACCTTGAACATATTGTGCTTGGTCACTTCCTTCATTTGGAAGTTGACCTGTTTGACGGTAAATAGCGAATTCTTCTGGAGTTACTTCACGACCGTTAATTAAGTAACGACGATTTTCAGAACTATATCCACGCATACCGCCCATCAATTGGTTAAATAAATCATCCATATTGCTAAAGTTATTAAAATTGTTATTCATATTTCATACCTCGTTTGTTTTCAAAATTAGTTAGTCAAACCACTTTGACTTTCTCTGACCTTTGTTTCAAAAAATTTAGACTAGCTATTTGCTACTCTACGTATAATTTCAGGTTTTTCTTTATCCAATACAGGTTTTGCGATTGGACTTCTAAAAATACTAATGTTAAACATAGGTTGCACCTCTTTTCTAGGTTTTACCCATACTTTGATCTTAAGATAGTATATACAATCACCTTAAAATCAAGGTTTTCTAAGGACTTTCCTTATCCTTATGTTCTTAGTATATCACTTTGGTCAGTAATAGTCAAGATATTTGACCAATTTTGACTAACTTTTTTAAAATATTTTTTTATAGCGAAAAAACCAGTCAAAGTGACTGGTTTTTAATTTATTATTTATGAATCTTAGCTCAATGCATCATCCATTGAAAGAACTTCGTGGAAGACACGTTGTGTCAATTCAGTTTTTTGTTCTGGAGTGAGGTATTTAGTGTTTACACAGTATCCAGAGATACGTACGATAACGTCTTCACCTGACATGATCTTTTCGTAAACATCGTTCAAGTCCATAACGTTCAAGTTAACGTGTTGTCCACCGTTTTCGAAGTAACCATCAAGGATTGTTACCAAGTTATCAACTTGTTCGTCACGAGTTTTACCAAGAGCGCGAGGTGACACTTGAGTTGTCAATGAGATACCATCAGCTGCATAACCAAAGTCAAGGCTAGCAAGTGAGTTCAAGTTTTGCAACCATCCACCTTTAGCTTTGTTAGATGGGTTAGCACCTGGTGAGAAGAATTCAAGTTTAGACAAGTTCACAGAACCATCTTCGTTGAGGTATACACCTTTGTGGACTGGTGAGTTACCAGTTTGTTTAGAGTAAGCAACGTTAGATGTGATTGTCAAAAGTGATACAGTAGCTTCTGCGTCTTTGTAAAGTTTGTGGCTACGTAGACGAGTTGTGTAAGCTTCGATCAACCATTCTGCCAATTCGTTTGAACGTGGGTCATCTTCACCCCAACGTGGGTATTCACCGATTGTTTCGTAATCGTAGATGTAGCCATTTTCATCACGGATTGGTTTAACTGTAGCGTACTTGATAGCTGACAATGTATCAACAGTGTTTGCGAAACCACAGATACCGAATCCCATGTTAGCACGTTGTTTAGTTGGCAAGAAGGCCATTTGAACAGCTTCGTAGTTGTACTTATCAGTCATGTAGTGGATGATGTTCAAAGCATCTACGTAAGTGTCAGTCAACCAGTCAAGAGATTTTTCAAAGTTAGCTTTAACTGATTCGAATTCAAGAACTTCGTCGCGGATTGGTTCGATGTCAAATACTTTATAGTCTTTATGAACATCGTCGTAACCACCGTTCAAACCAGTAAGAAGAGCTTTAAGAACGTTAACGCGAGCACCGAAGTACTGGATGTTGTGACGTTGTTCTTCGTTTTCTGGGTCAAGTGGAGACACACAACATGAGATACAGCTCATTTCACCGTATCCATCTTTAGCCATTGTTGTAACACCTTCGTATTGGATTGAAGAGTGTTTGTGGCTCATGTGCATACAGTAGCGACGGAAGTTGTATGGTAATTTGTCAGTCCAAAGAACTGTCAAGTTTGGTTCTGGAGAGTTACCGATGTTGTCAAGAGTGTTCAAGAAACGGTAGTCCATCTTAGTAACACGGTGACGACCGTCGTTACCCATACCAGCCATAGAAGTTGTGATGAAGGTTGGGTCACCTGAGTACAATTGGTCGTAAGCTTTTGTACGAGCAAATTTAACTGTACGAAGTTTCATAACGAAATCATCAACGAATTCTTGGATTTCTGATTCAGTAAATGTACCACGAGCAAGGTCACGTTCTGCAAAGATATCCAATACGATTGGCACACGTCCAAGAGATGTAGCCGCACCGTTGATAACACGGCAGACAGCCATAAAGGCAATGTTAACCCATTGGATAGCTTCTTTAACGTTCATCGCTGGTTTACGAACATCAACTCCGTAAAGGTCACCCAAGCGTACAACTTGTTGCAATGCTTGGTATTGAAGGTTTACTTCTTCACGAAGGCGGATTGTTTCTTCATCGATTTCTTTGATTGCATTCCAGTCGTTGACTTTTTCTTGCATCAAGTAGTCTGCTCCGTAAAGAGCAAGACGTGCGTAAACACCGATAATACGTCCACGTGAGTAGGCATCTGGAAGACCAGTTACAGTGTGAGCGTGACGAGCGCGACGAATGTTTGAAGTGTAGGCACGGAAGATACCGTCGTTAACTGTTGTTACATATTTAGTGAAGATTTCGTGAACAGCTGGATCTGGTTCGTATCCATTTTCTTTCAAAGTTGTTTCAGCCATACGGATTCCACCTTTTGGCATGAAGTTCAATTTGAAGAGTTCATCATTTTGGATACCAAAGATCACTTCGTTTTCTTTGTCGATAAATCCAGCAGGAATATCAGCAATAGAAGTTGGACGAGTGTCCATTGGGAAACGAGTTTCTTCGTAGTGTGCTTTAGTTTCTTCTACGATTTTTTTGATGTGAAGTGAACGTTCTGTTGGTCCTGCAAGGAAGCTTTCGTCTCCATCGTAAGGTGTGTAGTTAGCTTGTACGAAGCGTGATACACTTGCTTTTTCTTTCCAATCTACGCCTTTGAAGCCTTCCCAAGCTTTGTCAAAAATATCTTGTGCTTCAACAACTGTCTTAACAACCATGTTAATGTCCTCTTTTTTCTTTCTAGTAACAGTCATCTGTTACATTCATGTATTCAGTATAACACACAGTAAACGATTTCAACAACTAAAAACTCACTTTTTTAACACTTTCTTTTCTAATACAGTTCAAAATATACCACAAACTGTATTATATTTTTGAAAGAGGTTATTTGATTTTCATTTTTTCAGAAAAAGAGTATAATAAAATTAAATAAACTAGCAGTGAGAGGTTTCTTCATGTTGATTTTTCCACTAATGAATGATTTATCTCGTAAAATCATCCATATTGACATGGATGCCTTTTTTGCTGCTGTTGAAATTCGAGACAATCCCAAACTTAAAGGGAAGCCAGTTGTGATTGGTAGTGACCCAAGAAAAACAGGAGGTCGCGGAGTTGTTTCGACTTGTAGTTATGAAGCGAGAACCTTTGGCATCCACTCAGCTATGAGTTCCAAAGAGGCCTATGAACGTTGTCCACAAGCCGTTTTCATTTCCGGAAACTACGAAAAATATACTGCTGTTGGTCAACAGATTCGAGCTATTTTTAAACGTTATACGGATAGGATTGAACCTATGAGTATCGACGAAGCCTATCTAGATGTGACTGAAAATAAGCTCGGTATCAAGTCTGCTGTCAAGATTGCTCGCTTAATTCAGCAGGATATTTGGCAAGAACTCCATCTGACCGCTTCTGCCGGTGTATCTTATAATAAGTTTTTAGCTAAAATGGCTAGTGACTATCAAAAACCTCGTGGTTTGACGGTCATTCTTCCTGATGAAGCCGTAGATTTTCTCCAACAAATGGATATCGCTAAATTTCACGGTGTTGGCAAGAAAACAGTTGAAAAACTCCATCAAATGGGTGTATATACGGGTACTGACCTTTTAGAGATTTCTGAAATCACTCTCATTGATCGTTTCGGAAGACTCGGTTTTGACCTTTATCGCAAGGCTCGTGGCATTGATAATTCTCCCGTCAAATCCAATCGTATCCGTAAGTCTATTGGTAAAGAAAAAACTTACAGTAAGATTCTAAGTCTAGATGAAGATATAAAAAAAGAGCTAACTCTCCTTTCGGAAAAAGTGGCCCTGAGTCTTCAAAAACATGAAAAATCTGGAAAGATTGTTATTTTAAAAATCCGCTATGCTGACTTTTCTACAATGACTAAGCGGAAAAGCTTATCTCAACAGATCCAAGATGCTGAAACTATTTCACAAATGGCTATCCAACTTTACGAATCTCTGACAGATAAAGATAAAGACGTTCGCTTATTGGGTGTCACTGTGACTGGATTTTAAAACCTTGAAGGAAGCAGCTTCCCTCAAGGCTTTTTCTTATACAAATAATCGAACGAAGCTATAAAGTAGTAACACACTACCTAAGACAATACGGTATTTTCCGAACATTGTAAAGTCGTGTTTTTTTACATAGCTGGTCAAGAAACGAATGGCAACCATGCTGACTGCAAAAGCCACTACCATTGCTACCAAGAGCAAGAAGAATTGACCAAAACTCAAGACTTCTCCCGCTTTGATGAATTTAAAAATCTTCAAAGCACTAGCTCCAAACATAACTGGAATTCCTAGATAGAAGGTGAACTCAGTTACCACTGAACGACTAGTACCGTTCAACAAACCACCGACGATAGTGGCACCTGAACGGCTAGTCCCAGGTAAAAGAGCCAAGACTTGGAAAAGTCCGATATAGAGGGCCGTTTTATAAGGCAACTTGTCTAGCTCAGTTACTGTTGGCTCAATTGCTTGTGCTTTGTTGCGTTTTTCAAGATAAATGAAAGCAACCCCATAAACAATCAACATAATGGCTACTGAAACCATATTATGGAAGTGAGTATCAAACCAATCATCAAACTTAAAGACTAGAAGAAGAGGGAGAGTCGCAACAAATACTTTCGACCATAATTGCCAAGTTCTACGAACTTGAACTTTATCTTTCCCTGGTTTGAAAGGATTAAGTTTGTTAAAGTAGATAACCATAACGGCTAAAATGGCACCCAGCTGAATGACCACGTTAAACATTGACATAAAGGCTTCACTTTGGTCTTTATACTGGACAAACTCTTCTGCTAAGATTAAGTGGCCTGTACTTGAAATTGGCAACCACTCCGTGATTCCTTCAACAATTCCAAAAAAGATTGATTTTAAAATTTCAAAAAAATACATAGATTACTCCTTTTTCTATCTTCCATTATATCATACTTTTAAAGGCTGTGTTTAGTTTTCTTTAGAAAGCGCCAATACTTCCACCACCACCACCGCCTGAGAAACCTCCACCAGAGCTACCACTTCCAGATGATACAGAGAAGGTACTTGCTGTATTTGCGACAGCAGTGTATTGATTAATGTGAGCAGCAGATGTATGAAACTGTTTATCCCATCCACAAGATACATAAAGATTCATAGTTTCATTTTCAAGTTGAATATTGTGGAGCTTCATGATTTTATTCACTTTCTTTGCGTATCCATACAGAGTCGCATAGACCAAAAGACGATTCCACAATACAATGCTCTCTAGTTCAGCCTTATCAAGATGAGCAATCTCTCGAAGCATATTTTCAAAACTTGTCCAAAGGTAATAGGCTTCTGCCCCCTCTTCATTTAAGACCCCATCACGAGATGGACCTCGAGTCACAAAATGAACTAAGGCACTGGCAAGTAACCCTATTAATCCTAGGAAAAGTAAAGGAAGTGAAAAATAACCACGTGTTCGCAGACTGTAATAGAAGATAAGAAGGCCAAATAAACCTGTTATAGCTGAACAGACTTTCATCCCATTCACAAAACTATTTTCTTTATCAGTCAAAGGACGATAATAGCTTGGAAGACGTAGAATTTTTACCTTGTCTCGAACACAACTTTGCATGCGTTCAAGCCGTCTCTCGAAGGAACGCTTGAGATGCAAGCCGAATTCTCGAATATGCTGCTCATCAGCTTCCTTAGCTCCATGGAATAGTCCTGAAGAAACTTGATACTCTGGGAAAAGGTCTGAAAGAGCCAGTTCTTTATTAGTTGAGAGAGTCATCCGCAAGCATTCTTTTTCAAAATTCGACAAGCCTTTTTCACTATTGATTTTCAAACACGGTTCCTCCTCACCCTGAAAAATGGATAAATGCCCTCGATCAACTAAGTCTAGCAAAGTCGCCTGAATCAATCGTTCAAAAGAGAATTTGCCAAACTTCTTCTTATTCAAGGGACTAATTTCCTCTAGGGAGGTAGAGTAAATAGCCTCCGCCAAAACCATTGGAGGTAGGTCCATTGGTGGTTCGTAAAGCCGATGATCCTTGGAATATACCTTTTTGAGGGTCGTATGTTTACGAAATGCTCGATAATACATGATAGTCATCATCAATAACACAATAAAGATTATTGGAAAAATCCACTTTATCATGAGACTGGCTTGTACTTTGTTAGCTTTTATTTCTATCTCAATTTTTTTGAAATCTTTTAAACGCTCTTCTTCCAGTCCTTGACTTGGAGCTACCGAGAAAGCCTCCCTGGGCCAATAGGCATGTAGCTCAACTTGACGTTTTCTAGGAAGATTTTTCATCTTCACCCGATAAATATCGTTTACTTTTTCGACACTTCCATCGTTGAGGAGTTTGCCTGTATGAAAAAAGAATTTCTCTGCCGGACTTTCTGAAGTTACTCGAAATTCTAAGTCTTTGATGTCTCCTGAACTATCTGTCAGTGGTTGCCAATTCAGCTCAGCAATATCCTGATATAAGAATAGCAGATTTTTCAATTGCCAAGTGATGGTTACACGTACAGTATCTCCAGCTTTTCCAGGATTTAAAATGATTACTTGATAGCCTTTCCCATTTTCCTTTGTGTAGGAAAGTGCATCTTCTATAATTTCTCCATTCTTTGATACTAGAACAGTTGGATCATCATCAATCTCAAAGCCTTCTGGCATTTTCCCTGCTTTTCCTAGTCCAACCGATTGACCATTAAAATCATCTTTAAAACGATATGTGATTGTTTGTTGGAAAACTGCTGTATTATCTGCATGAATATTCAAATCTCCCTTATAAGATAGAATATCAAAGTCTACAGCAAAAACCAGACGCGGCATCAATAGCAAACAGGCAAAAACCAAAGTAAATAGCCATCTTTTTTTCATCGTATACTCCCTTTTAAGTTTTTCACTATTATATCATTTTTTACAAGTAAGGGTTTACCTGTATTGAAAAATAGAGTTTTTTTCGATAAAATAGGAGACAGTTATTTTTTAATAGATTAGAATAGGAGAAATCATGAGAAAAATATACTTATCTATTTTCACAAGTCTCTTGCTGATGCTAGGACTTGTCAATGTTGCTCAAGCCGATGAATATTTACGCATCGGGATGGAAGCAGCATATGCCCCCTTTAACTGGACTCAGGACGATGATAGCAATGGAGCTGTCAAAATCGATGGAACTAACCAGTACGCCAATGGTTACGACGTCCAAATAGCTAAAAAGATTGCTAAGGATCTAGGCAAAGAGCCCTTAGTTGTTAAAACCAAGTGGGAAGGACTCGTTCCAGCCCTTACTTCTGGTAAGATTGATCTGATCATTGCAGGTATGAGTCCAACTGCTGAACGTAAACAAGAAATTGCCTTTTCAAGTAGCTACTATACTAGCGAACCAGTACTTTTGGTCAAGAAGGATTCTGCCTATGCTAATGCTAAATCATTAGATGACTTTAGCGGAGCAAAAATCACTTCTCAACAAGGTGTTTACCTTTATGATTTGATTTCACAAATCCCAGGCGCTCAGAAGGAAACTGCCATGGGAGATTTCGCCCAAATGCGTCAAGCCCTTGAAGCTGGTGTCATTGATGCCTACGTTTCTGAACGTCCTGAAGCCCTAACTGCCGAATCAGCAAATGCAAAGTTCAAAATGATTCAGCCTGAACCTGGTTTTAAAACTGGAGAAGAGGATACCTCTATCGCTATCGGTCTTCGTAAAGACGACGAACGTATCAGCCAAATCAATGCCAGTATTGAAACCATTTCTAAGGATGAACAAGTTGCTCTCATGGATCGTATGATCAAAGAGCAACCAGCAGAATCTACAACGACAGAAGAAAGCAACAGCAATTTCTTTGGCCAAGTCGCTAAAATTCTGACTGAAAACTGGCAACAACTCTTGCGTGGTGCTGGTATTACTCTTCTCATTTCAATTATCGGTACCATCGTTGGTCTCGCTATCGGTCTTGCTATCGGTGTTTTCCGTACTGCACCTCTATCTGAAAACCAATTTATCTTTGGTATCCAAAAACTAATCGGTTGGATTCTCAATATCTATATTGAAATTTTCCGTGGAACACCTATGATTGTACAATCTATGGTTATCTACTATGGAACTGCCCAAGCTTTCGGGATCAACCTAGACCGTACACTGGCTGCTATCTTTATCGTTTCTATCAACACTGGTGCCT